>CAZQXZ010000001.1:0-36740 GCA_964597515.1 uncultured Eubacteriales bacterium
TTTCGTATCTTATCAAATTATCGTCCGCTTGTCAACACTTTTTTTCGGTTTTTTTATGGTTTTTTAAGGTTTTTTAAATTCTGATTTTTTGCGCCGCCGTTTATGGCGTATATTTTTATGAAATGCTGTTTATACACTATTTTCCACAGCGTTTAAGAATATAACGCCAATTGTCAGGATAGTATAAAAATGTATCCGGACAGATAAAATCAGGGGTGTTATAAGTGACAAAAAAAACGATTGACAGAAAAAAACTTAAAAAAGCGTGGGATATATTCGTAATAATCCTGCTTAACATTCTGATAATCACTTTGGTGGTTTCCGCCGCCACCAAAACCGCGCCCGCAGAGAGCGCGCAGGTGCTTTCAAAGCTCGGTTCAAGGGGCAACGAGGTAAGGCAAATTCAAAACGCGCTAAAAAACCTTGGGATTTACAACGGCTCCGTAGACGGTATATACGGAATAAAGACCGTGAACGCCGTCAAGCAATTTCAGAGAAACTGCGGGATAGCGGCGGACGGGATAGCGGGACCGAAAACGCTGCTTTATTTAGGGCTCGGCGGCTCGTCCTCGACAGCGAGCCAAAACGATTTATATCTTTTGGCAAAGGTAATCGCCGCGGAGGGCAGGGGCGAAAGCTACACGGGACAGGTGGCGATCGGCGCCGTAGTACTCAACAGGGTAAAGCATCCGTCCTTTCCCGACAGCGTATCGGGAGTTGTTTATCAGTCGGGGGCGTTCACCTGTGTAAGAGACAGCAACTGGAATACCGAGCCCGGCGCGACATCGAGAAAAGCCGCTCAGGACGCGCTCAACGGCTGGGACCCGTCCGGCGGCGCCATATACTATTATAATCCCGCGAAAACTTCAAGCCGCTGGATGCGCACAAGACCCGTCGTCGTCACAATCGGCAGTCATATTTTCTGCAAATAACCGCCGCGCGCCGCAGGGGTCTAAGAAAGCAAAGCCGTTTTGCGGGCTTTGCTTTCTTAATTATAGTGTTCTGTTTTATGATTTATTGGTTTTCGCGGGAGGGATAGCGGATATTATTTCCACAGATGTTTCCGTTTTCCCCTTATCCTTTATGTGCTTTTGCCCCTCGGGCGTATCCCTGTAATACTGGGTATGAGTCTTGGGATGCTGCGTGGAATTCCAAAGCTCTTCGGCGACAGGCTCCCAAGCGCGCGCGAACGCGTCGCACTTTGAGCAGAGCGTCTCAACGTCCTCGTATGACAGAAAATCGGAGGATTTCGCCCCTGTCTGTTTTATTATTTCACGCAGCCTGTCAGGATTTTCAAGCATCGGGCAGGGGCGCAGATGGTTGTCATTAAAAGGCTGGTTTTTTCTGTAAGCCATAAACAAAGGATTGTTCAAAGCCTCCAAAAGCGTATGCGTGCGGATGTTGGAATCGGAATAATGAATAAAGACGCAAGGCTCGATATCGCCCGCGGAATTGATGTGAAAATAGTTCCTTCCGCCCGCTATACAGCCGCCGACATATTCGCCGTCGTCCTGAAAATCCACAACGAACAACGGCTTGCCCGTTTTGGCGTTCCTGATTTTCCGCATCCAGCCGTACATAAATTTTCTCTGCTCGGGAGTCGGGATAAGCTCTTTGTCGGCGCCCTGCCCCAGCGGCATATAATTGAAGTACCACGCGTATTTCGCGCCGTTTTCCACAAGAAAGTCCAAAAAGGTTTCGTTTGTAACGCTCGGAATATTCTTTTGCGTGTAGCAGACCGATACGCCGAATAAAACCTTGTTTTCCCTTAACAGCTTCATGGCGGACACGGTTTTATCATAAGAACCGCCGCCCCTTCTGAAATCCGTATACTCTCTTTCACCCTCAATGCTGAGGGCAAGCGTGATGTTACCCGCTTTATGAATATCCTCGCAAAACTTTTGGTCAATTAGCGTGGCGTTTGTGTATATAAGGAAAAAACAATCCGTATTCTCCATGCACAGCGTCAGGACATCGTCCTTTCTCATCAGAGGTTCGCCGCCGGTCATCATATAGTTATGGGTGCCCATTTGCTTGCCCTGCGCAACGATACTCCTCATCTCGTCAAGCGTGAGGTTCTGCTCATACCCGTACTGAGCCGACCAGCAGCCCTTGCACTTGCGGTTGCAGGCGCTCGTCGGGTCAAACAGTATGGTCCACGGAATGTTTATATTAAGCTTATCGCGTTTTTCCCTTACGGTTTTCGTGCCGTAGTATCCCGCGTGAAGTCCGAGCGCCAAAAGCATCGTCTTGATGTCGTTCCTGTCCACATCGGAAAGAACGCTCAAAGCAAGTTTGCGGTATACATTATCGGGGTCGCCAATTCCACTTTTCAGAGCGTCAAAGTATTTTTGGGGAAAGAGTCCCCCAAAAAACTTTTCAGCCCTTACAATCAGCTCGAGCAGATTTTTTTCAGGGTCCTTATCAACATAACTTAAAATTTTATCAAGTATAAATGAAGCCGACGCGTGCTGTGTTTTGTGTTTCATAGCCATTTACACAACTCTCCTTTCCAAAAGGCGTATGCGCATTTGTGATTTTAACATAATAATTCGCCTTTGTAAACATCCGAAACCGATTATTTTTAATTATTGCCAATTTATACTTAAATAGTCCCGCTCTTTTTTATACTGCAAGCAATATGCGCCCGCCAAAAAGATCGTTGCCCCGAAAACGCCGCTTTAATAAAAGACGCGCACGGGCGGCACTTTTATAAATATAAATTGTTCGGTAATTGAGTTCACGGTATTATTGACAACATGTTTATATAGCTATATAATGGAAAAAGGAAAATAAGGGGATGAGTTTTTGGAGAAAAGCAAGCTCGGCGGGCGCATCTGGTTCAACCTCATAATTTTCGGATTTATGGGGCAGATAGCGTGGAATGTGGAGAATATGTACTTCAACACATTCCTGTACAATTCGGTCTATCACGGCGCTTCCCAGGCGGCGGTTGACGGCTCGGTTGACGTGATGACCGCCATAAGCGTTATGGTCGCGGCGAGCGCCGCCACTGCCGTTATCACTACTTTTCTTATCGGGACGCTGAGCGACAAGCTCGGCAGGCGAAAGATTTTCATTTCCCTCGGTTATGTGCTGTGGGGGCTCGTAACTGCCGCCTTCGGCTTTATCACGCGCGAGCACACTGCCGCGCTGTTCGGTATTGCGGACGAGGTTTCAATACTCTCTCTCACCGTCGCGACAGTAATTGTACTCGACTGCGTGATGACCTTTATGGGCTCCACAAGCAATGACGCGTGCTTCAACGCGTGGGTTACGGATGTTACGACGGTTAAAAACAGGGCTACGGCGGAAAGCGTCCTCGCCATTCTCCCCATAGCCGCTATGGTCGCCGTAATGGCTTTAGCGGGCGTTATCGCGGATTTCGGATACCAGGTGTTTTTCTATCTGCTCGGCGGCGTCGTGTCCGTCTGCGGTATTATAGGCATTGTATCCTTAAAGGATTCCGGGGACAAAGTTAAAAAGGATACCTCGTATTTCGGGGAGCTTATTTACGGATTTAAGCCGTCGGTTATAAGGGAAAACAACCGGCTTTACCTTGCGCTTGCGTCCGTCTGCATCTTTTCGACGGCGGTACAGGTATTTTTCCCATACATATTTATATATATCTCAAACGGTCTCGGGCTTGACCTTGACAATCTCTTAGGCGGCCTCACGCCCGGGGCTATGGCGGGCGCCGCAATAGGATTTGCCGTTGTCGTCGCCGTTATTGTTTCAATGGGCAAAATTATTGATAAATTCGGCAAGGACAGGTTTATAATCGCTTCAATCGTTGTTTTTATAATAGGTCTTACGCTCGCGGGCTTCGCGAAGAAGCTTTCGGTGTTCTCCGTCGTGGCTATTCCGGCTCTTTTGGGCTACGGTCTTTTGATGATTATGCTCAACGCCGCTGTGCGCGACTTTACGCCGAAGGACAAAACAGGTCTTTTTCAGGGCGTCAGAATGATATTTTTCGTCCTTATACCGATGGTTGCGGGACCTTTTATCGGGAACCTTGTATGCAGGGTATCCGAGGTAAAATATATAAACGAATACGGCGTTTCAACCTCCGCGCCCGGCTCCGTAATGTTTATCGCGGCGGCCGTTATCTCTCTGTTCATCTTTATCCCTATTCTGTCTTTAAAGAAAAAGGGCTTTGATCCTGAAAAATAAAAGTAAGGTTGTGTGTTTATGAAAGCGGTTCTGCTGACCTCTCTTGCCAAGGTTTTTCCCGACTGCGCTCCGAATTACGGCGAGAACGCGTCCGTATCCGTGTTGAAAAACGAGGGCTTTTCGTTTCAGCTTGCTTTTATGCCCGAGGTTTCGTCGGAGGAAGCCGTTGCAATAAGCGTCCGCTCGCCGTTTGGAGACGGGCTTTCTGCGTATCTCGTAAAAAGCGTTCCCGCCGGAAGAACATCATATGACGACAGCGACAGTTATTTTTTAAACAAAAACCGCAAAGCGTATCCCGACCTGCTCTCCCCTCTTTATAACGGAAAATGTGCGGCGCAGCGCGATATGTGGACGTCCCTTTGGTTCAAGGTGTCGCCCGAAAGCGTAAACAGCGAAGGTTTTAAGAAAATTGCCGTAACGCTCAAGGCGGGTAAAAGCGAAATCAAAAAGATTTTTACGGCGGAGGTTATCTGCTCTGCCCTGCCCGAGCAGACGCTGCTTCACACCAACTGGTTCCATAACGACTGCCTTTGCACAAGATACGGCGCAGAGCCGTTTTCTCCCGAATACTGGGATATTGCCGAAAACTATATAAGAAACGCCGTAAACCACGGAGTCAATATGCTGCTTACGCCGATTTTTACCCCGCCCTTAGACACGGAGATTGGCGGTGAAAGACCTACCGTACAGCTTATCGACGTTGTGAAGACAGATGCCGGCACATACAGCTTTACCTTTACGAATTTCAGGAAATATGTGAAGCTCTGCTTGGAATGCGGCGTAAAGGCTTTTGAGATTTCGCATTTGTTTACGCAGTGGGGCGCCGTCGCCGCTCCTAAAATTGTCGCTTCGGTAGGCGGAAAAGAGGAAAGGATTTTCGGCTGGGACACAAAGGCCGGAGGCAAGGCGTATTACGCTTTTCTCCTCGCGCTCGCCCCCGAGCTTAACAGGGAGATAGAACTTCTCGGCATCAAGGATAAATGCTGGTTCCACGTCTCCGACGAACCGAGCCTTCATCAGATTTCTTCATACAGAAAAGCGGCTAAAATTCTCAACGAGCTTTTCCCGGGGTACCATACCTTTGACGCGCTTTCAAATATTGAGTTTTATAAAAAAGGTCTTATAAAAACCCCCGTGCCCAATGTCAATGAAGCCGATGAGTTTTACGGCAAGGTCGAGAATTTCTGGACTTACTACTGCTGCGGTCAGCATAAAAACTTCGTCCCGAACCGATTTTTCGCCATGCCCTCCCTGCGCAACAGAATTCTCGGCTTTCAGCTTTACAGTTATAACGCGAAGGGTTTTCTCCAATGGGGTCATAACTTCTGGTATTCGCAGTACTCCAAATTCCCGATAGACCCGTTCGAGGTGACTGACGCGGGCGGAAGCTTCCCCTCCGGCGACTCGTTTGTAGTCTACCCGGGCGATGGCGGCAAACCGCTAAACTCTCTGCGTTTTGAGGTTTTCGCCGAGTCTCTTCAGGATATGAGAGCCTTACAGCTCCTTGAAAGCCTGTCCTCGCGCAGATACGCGCTTGAAGTCTTAAACAGGGATTTGGACGCGCCGCTATCAATGACTGAATATCCGCACAGCGTGAAATGGTTTGAGGCTAAGCGCGAGGAAATAAACCTTGAAATAAAACAGCTCAGTTCGATTGGGAGAGATAATAATGGCTAAGAGCAAAAAAACAAAACGCACAAAAACAAAGAGACCCATTCCGCACGTCGCGTCCAAAGGGTTTGACAGGTTTATGTTCTACTTCTGGCAATTTACATGGGGTCTGCCCGTCAATATTGTCGGACTAATCGTTTTTCTTGTGACCTTTAAGGGTCACAGGCGAGAGAAGTTTTGCAACGCGATTATCACATACATACCCGGTAACTGGGGCGGGCTTTCTTTGGGCATATTTATTTTTATGTGCGAGGGCAGAGACAAAGCGTGGGAGCACGACACCAAAATTCACGAGTACGGTCATACGATACAGTGCCTTCTTTTAGGCGTTTTCTACTGGTTCGTGATAGGAATTCCGTCCGCCGTCTGGTGCAACTTTCCCCCTTGCGTAAACTACCGCAAAAAGAACGGCGTTTCATATTACGCGCTATACTGTGAAAAATGGGCAAACAAATGGGGCGAAAGCTGGAGCAGACAAAAGAGGGGAAAGATTGTATGATTATAAGAAAACTCGGCCAAAACGATATCAGTCAGCACAACGAGGTGTCCTCCTCCTCTTTTATCTGGAAGGTCAGGGAAACGGACGACAGCCTTCCGGAGGGAATTCTTCTCGGCGCGTTCAAGGACGACAATAAAACGCTTATGTCAACCCTTGAATGTATAACGTTTTCGACTTATTTCGGCAGCGGCGTCTTAAAGTGCTTAGGCATCGGCGGCGTGGCGACAAAGCCTGAATACAGGCGCGGCGGGCTTGTGCGCGCCCTGTTTGACAAGGCTTATTGTATGAGTACGGAACACGGTTGGGATTTCAGCCTTTTGTCCCCGTTTTCAACCGCTTATTATAGGAAATTCGGATATGAAACCGTTATGTGGCATATAAGCGCGAAAGCCGCCTATTCCTCGCTTTCCCATATCGACAGGTGCTTTGATGTCGAGCTTGTTACAGAGAATAACGTTTCCGAGCTTATCAGGCTTTACAACGGCATTGCCAAATCCTCAGACCTGCTCGTTGTAAGGGAAGACGGCAAGGACTTTTTCCACGAACCCTTTTCAAAATGCGAATATACCTATATGTATAAGAAAAACGGCGAAGGACGGGGATTTGTCAGCTTTAAGATTGACAGGTCACAAAGCCTTTTATCCGTAAACGAAATATATTTTTATGACAGCGAGGCGCTTTTAGGGCTTCTCGGATTTCTGCGCGTCTACGAAGGCAACCTTAAATATATTGAGTTTTCAAGGCTGCCCGCCACAACTCCCTTGATCGGCGTTATCGGCGAGCCTCGGGCGTTTACGATATCGCTTTCACCCGGGAACTCCGGCAGAATACTTAATATGGAAAGTGTTTTAAGCGCAAATGTCTATCCGAAAGAATACGGCGGGTTTTCATTTTTATCCCTTGACAGCGTACCCGCCTGTTCGGGCGTGTTCTGCGTCGAATATGAAAACGGCAAATGCCAAATCACGCGCGGCAGCGGCGGTGATTATGATTTTTCGGTATCTCCCGGCGCGGCGGCAAGGCTTTTCCTTTCGGGTGAGGGTTTGCCGGAAAATCTGCTTTCCTTTGTTGACGGTTTTGAAAAAAAGCGTGATATAACGGCTTTTGTCAGGGCTTTTCCGAGAAAAAGCGCGGATTTTAACAAGGGCTTTTAAGGATTGTTAACAGAATTCTTTCTGTTTTTTAAAAATTAGTTCATACCCAGTACACAAACATCTGTTATTATTTGGCTGTACTTAAAAAGATTAGGGAGCCGCACCCGAATTTTGGAAAGTACACTCCGCAAGGCGGAGTTATCCCTCCTCAAGTAAATCTGTTTTGATTGTCCGGTTCTCCGGCAATCGGAAAATGGGCGACTGTCCCCTCGGTCGCTCATTTTTCTTTCAGGCAATGCGCAAATTGCGCGCCGCTTTTGTATATTTTTCCCTAAATCGGGGAATAACAGTACAAAAAGAGATGAGGAGAAAATGTATGAGTGACAAAAAGAAGCCTAATCAAATCGGCAAATATATGAACGTAAAAAGCTTTTATACCGTCCTAATTCTGCTCGCGCTGACGCTGGCGCTGATAACCAAGTTCGTATCGGAAAACAGCTTTGGAAAGCTGTCCGTTGAGGACGACTATTCATACGGCGATTTCAGCTTTTCCTTCCCCGTTTTAACGGAGCCGCCCGTTACCGCCGGAGTAAACGACCCCGTAACAAACATTCCCGACACGCGTCCTCCCGCAACTGACAGCGCGACTGCCGCCGAGACGGTCCCCGACACACTTTTTGAGGCCGCCGTCCCATATACGGGCAATTTCAGCCTGCCGCTTGGCGAAACGGTAAGCAAGGGATACAGCAATTCCCTGCCCGTATACAGCAACACCATGCGCGACTGGCGCGCGCATAACGCAGTGGACTTCGCGGGGGTAAAGGGCGACAGGGTATCGGCTATTTCGGCGGGCAAGGTGACTGCCGTATATCAGGACGCGCTTTACGCAACAGTAGCCGTTATTGACCACGGCGGCGGTATAGCCGCTTACTACTGCGGACTCGCGCCGGAGGGCTGCGCACAAGCCGGAGATATCCTGCAGACGGGCGATACCGTCGGATACCTCGACACCGTTCCCTGTGAGAGCGAGGACGGAAACGAGCATCTTCATTTTGAGATAACCGTGAACGGAGAAAGGGCTGACCCCCTCGCCGTAATGGGAAGGGCGGACTGAGCCTTATATTGCGAACGGCGCGAAATTTTAAAAACCCTTGCATTTTGTGCGATATCGTGATAGTATAGCAATAATATTTTTGGTAGAGGCGCGGCTTATCATTATTAGCTGCCGCAAACCCCAAAGGCGGGGGCGGTATTTGAAAGGGATAGTCGCCGAGACTTTCCGGAAGCCTTTTTCCGGAATGTCGGGACGCCGCATAAAATGCCGCGTTCTGTCACAGAAATGTGGAGCGCTATCACACGTTAAAACACCGTGGTGTGCTTTGCGCGTCGCGGTTTTTTATCATTTATGAAGGGATGTAATCATTATGAAGAAAGTTTTTTGTCTTTTGCTTGCCGTACTTGCAATCTTACCTCTCGCCGCTTGCTCCGGCAACAAGCAGGAGGGGCTTGCGGAGCTTGACAAGATTGTCGAAGGGAAGGTCATAAAGGTCGGTATGGAGTGCAACTACGCTCCGTTCAACTGGACCCAGGCGCAGAAGACCGATACCGCCGTCGCCCTTGACGGAGGCGGATACGCCGACGGCTACGACGTTCAGATAGCCAAAAAAATAGCCGATTCTCTCGGCGTCGAGCTGAAGATTGTCAAAACCGAATGGGAGGGTCTTATTCCGGCTCTTACCTCCGGCACTGTCGACCTTGTTATCGCGGGTATGAGTCCTCTCGCGGACAGAAAGGTTTCTATCGATTTTTCCGAATACTATTACGCGAGCGAGCTTGTAATCGTCGTTAAAAAGGACGGCGCGTTTAAGGACGCGGCTTCTCTCGCCGATTTCAGCGGAGCGAAAATAACGGGTCAGCTCAGCACCTTCCATTATGATGTTATCGACCAGATAACAGACGTTAAAAAGCAGACCGCGTTAGCCGATTTCCCCTCAATGATCACCGCCCTTGAATCCGGCGCTATTGACGGCTATGTCTCCGAGCTTCCGGGCGCGGTTTCAGCCGCCGCGGCAAACAGCAAGCTTACATATATTGAATTTGCAGACGGTAAAGGCTTTACGTTTAAGCCCGACGAGGTCAACGTATCCGTAGGTCTGAGAAAAGGCAGCGATATGACCGCGAAGATTAACGAAATCCTCGCAAAAATAACCGAGGACCAGAGGATTGAGCTGATGAACACGGCTGTCAAAAACCAGCCCGTCAACGTTGAGGAATAAGGACTGTTAAAGTTTGAAAGATAAATCTTTCAAACGGGAACTTTTGTCCTTTTGCATCGTAGGTGAAGATGCAAATCGGCTTCGCCGAACGGACAAAACTTCCGCCTCGCAGCGAAAGGATGTCATACTTATGCCCGACAGCTTTTTTGGGTGGGTAGCGCGGATATTATCGGAGTATTACCCCCTCTTTCTGCGCGGTGTATGGACCACGCTTGAAGTATCTATAACGGGTACTGTTTTCGGATTTATAATCGGGCTTTTTGTAGCCGCCGTGAGAACGGTGCCTCTGACCGAAAACGACCCGCTTATCAAAAAAATTCTTCTGAAATCCGTGCAGGCGGTATTGGTCGCCTATATCGAAATTTTCAGAGGCACGCCGATGATTGTCCAGGCAATGGTCATATTCTACGGAATTCCGCAGCTTTTAGGCATACATCTGCACGTTATCCGCGCGGCGATACTGATTATCTCTATCAACACCGGCGCGTATATGGCGGAAATTATCAGAGGCGGCATCGTTTCCGTGGACAAGGGGCAGGCCGAGGGCGCGAACTCCATAGGCATGACCCACACTCAGTCAATGACAAGCGTTATTCTCCCGCAGGCGGTACGCAACATTATGCCCTCGATAGGCAACGAATTTGTCATTAATATAAAGGACAGCTCCGTCCTCAACGTAATATCTGTGACAGAGCTGTACTTTATGACGAAATCGGCCGCCGGAACCTATCTGAAATATTTTGAGTCGTTCTTTATCACCGCCGTCATTTATTTTATACTGACCTTTACGGTTACGCGCATACTGCGCCTTGTCGAGAAAAAGATGGACGGCAAGGACAGTTACACGATTTTCGGCTCGCAGAGTGACCACAAGGCCACAATCCGTATAAAGGAGGAGGCGCGCCGTGACTGACGTATTTCAGGTTTCGGGACTTATAAAAAAATTCGGAGATAACGAGGTTTTAAGGGATATCAACCTCAATGTCGAGCAAAGCGAGATAGTAAGTATCATAGGTTCGTCCGGCTCCGGCAAAAGCACGCTGCTTCGCTGCCTGAACCTGCTTGAAACCCCGACAGGCGGCGAAATCCTCTACCACGGCGAGGATATTCGGGCAAAAGGCTTTTCGCTTCCTAAATACCGCGCGAAGGTAGGTATGGTTTTCCAGCAGTTCAATCTGTTCAACAATATGACCGTGCTTCAAAATTGCGTGTCGGGACAGATGAAGGTGCTCGGAAAAAACCGGACGGACGCCGAAAGAACGGCGAAGGAGCACCTCGCGTCTGTCGAAATGCTCCAATTCATCAACGCCAAGCCCAAACAAATTTCGGGTGGGCAGAAGCAGCGCGTCGCGATAGCCAGAGCGCTGTCCATGGGTCCCGAGGTCATCCTCTTTGACGAGCCGACGAGCGCGCTTGACCCCGAGATGGTCGGCGAAGTGCTTGCCGTTATGAAAAACCTTGTGAACACGGGGCTTACAATGCTTGTCGTTACGCACGAAATGGCTTTTGCCAGGGAAGTGTCTGACCGCGTCGTATTTATGGACGCCGGAGCGGTAATCGAGATAAACCCCCCGACAATAATCTTCAACAAGCCGGATAAGGAAAGAACAAAGGATTTTCTGTCAAGATTTTTAATCAATAATTAAAAGTTCTTGCGTTTTTCCGTATTTTATGCTATTCTAACAGTTGCCAAGTAAATACAGGGGTGCTGATTAAAATCGGCTGAGATGAGAGCTATTAGCTTTTAAACCCTTAACCTGATGCGGATAATGCCGACGAAGGGAGTATGGAAGCAGCAATTCCAAAACCTAAATCGCCAAGCGTGTATTCGCTTGGCGATTTTAATGTTCTGACAAAACAGGAGGTTTTTGAAAATGAAAAAAGTAAGAATACTTGTCGAGAGCGCCGTTATGATAGCCTTGGCGACAATTTTAAGTGTTTTCTGCGTATATAAGCTTCCGTTCGGCGGCTCGGTAACGCTTTTAAGCCAGCTTCCCATTATACTGATATCTTACCGTCACGGTATAAAGCACGGTCTGATAGCCGGTGTCGTTATGGGAGTTTTACAGATGCTGCTCGGCGCACAAAATTTCAGCTATGTCACGGGCATTGCCGCGATGATAATCCTCGCCTTTTCGGATTATCTTGCCGCATTCGGCTCCTTGGGACTTGGCGGAATATTCAGAAAACGCTTTGACAGACCGGTTTTAGAGCTTGCCTTAGGTTCTGTCGCCGTGTCTTTGATGAGATATTTATGCCATATCATATCGGGCGTCACTATATGGAGCGGCTACGCGCCGGAAAATCAAACAGTACTTTATTACTCGGTAACATACAACGGTCTGTATATGCTTCCCGAGCTTATAATAACCGCCGCAGGCGCCGCCGCTATCGGCTCCGCCTTCGACCTGCTCTCCCCCGAAATCAAGCTGCGCCCCAGAAAAAAGGACGGCAAATATTAGGAAAACGAGCTGTGCTTTATAACGCAAGCACAACTTTAATTCAAGCAGGGACGCAGTCTCCCGAAGCCTTTATCTTCCCGCCCGCCTCAATATACTCTTATTTATGATACAACTGTTTTCTCTCATAATGCGGCTCGCAGGTCAGGTTTATCCCGAGCTTCCTGTAAACGTCCCTGTCCACCTGCGAGAGAATGACCGTGGAGTGTGCCTCGCATCCCCGCAGCTGCGGCAGCGCGCCGAACGCGAGGGCGGCGTTTTCGCTCGTCGTGGCGCTCATGGAAAGCGCTATTAAAACCTCGTCCGTATGCAGGCGGGGGTTTCTGTTGCCTAAAAACCGCGTCTTCAAATCCTGAATAGGCTCTATAATCTTCGGGTCGATAAGCGTTATTTCATCAGCCTGCCCGCTTATGCTTTTCAGCGCGTTGAGCAGGGCGGCGGAGGATGCTCCCAAAAGGTCGGAGGTCTTGCCCGTCACCGTCGCTCCGTTTTGAAGCTCTATGGCGACGGCGGGCTGATTGCCCGTCATCTCGCTTTTTTCGATTGCCTTTTTAATTACCGTTCTGTAATCTACGCTTATCCCCGCCTGATTCATCAGGCTTTCTATTTTTAAAATCGCCTCGTCGCATTTATGACCGTTTCTCGCGTCACAAAGTGTCGCGAAATACCTGCGTACAATTTCCGCTTTCGACGCTTCGCGGCAAGCCTCGTCGTCGCTTATACAGTAGCCCGCCATATTGACGCCCATATCCGTAGGAGATTTATATGGGCTTTTGCCCTCGATTTTTTCAAATATCGTGTTAAGAACCGGAAACACTTCCACATCGCGGTTGTAATTTACCGTTTTCTCTCCGTATGCTTCAAGATGATACGGGTCTATCATATTTACGTCATTTAAGTCGGCGGTCGCCGCCTCATAAGCGAGATTTATCGGGTGCTTGAGCGGAATGTTCCATATCGGAAAGGTCTCAAATTTGGCATAACCGGCTTTTATGCCCCTTAAACTGTCGTGGTAGAGCTGCGAAAGGCATGTCGCCATCTTGCCGCTGCCCGGACCCGGCGCGGTTATAACGACCAGAGGACGCTGTGTTTCAATGTATTCGTTCTTCCCGAACCCGTCCTCGCTGACGATTTTCGCCACGTTGTAGGGATACCCCTCGATAGAATAATGGACGAACACCCGAACGCCGTGCTTTTCAAGCTTCTCCCTGAAAACCGACGCGACCTCCTGACCGCTGTACTGGGCTATAACGACGCTGCCCACATAAAGCCCGACGCTGCGAAACGCGTCGATAAGCCTTAAAACGTCGCTGTCGTATGTAATCCCGAGGTCGCGCCTTATTTTATTGCTCTCTATGTCCCCCGCGTTAATGACTACAACCACCTCGACGCTGTCGCCGATATTTGTAAGCATGCGCAGCTTGCTGTCAGGCTCAAATCCGGGCAGCACGCGCGACGCGTGGTAATCGTCAAAAAGCTTGCCGCCGAATTCCAAATAAAGCTTGCCGCCGAACTCGTTGATACGCCGCTTTATCTGCTGCGATTGCTCTTTAACATACAAATCAATGTCAAATCCCGTTTTCATAGCAACGCCCTACCTCCGCAACTTTGTGTATTTTCTCTCTTATGACATAAACCTAACTCCGTTTGCCGAAATGCGTCCGGCAAACAGTATTTCATAACAATACGGTTATTCTAACTTATCTTAACATATTCTAACAGTTTTAAGCCGCTTTTTCAAGGACTTTAAGGATTAAATTTAACATAATCCTTCGCCGATATTTATAATTGTCAGCCCTTCCTCTGACGCGTACCGAACCGTCCGAGCCGTCCCGCCAAAAGAACGCGTCATTGCACAGAGGCAATAGACCGAGCACCCAACCATATAGCGGTTGCGCCTGTCCATACATCCGCCGTCATATTCCTGTGAAACATAGACGATCTCATCCGCTGTGCTAAGCTGGGCGCGGTACGCTCTTTTCTGCTCCTCGCTCCAATACTTGTCCTGCCCCTTACATGGCAAAGCAAAAATCAGGCGTATTTTTCTTTGTGTCTCTTTCTTTGAAATAATCAGTGATGCGGCAAGCTGGTCAAAGCCGAGCGCACCACCCGAAATAAAGTTTGTTACGCCTTCGTTTATGAGGTTTTCCACCTCGCGGTTAAGGCGCTTTTTAATTTGTCCGATTTCATCCGCGGGCAGCTTGCGATGTCCGGTAAAACAACAGGTAACGCTTCTGTTCGCTTATATAACAATCCTTTCGGTAAATTTAACGCACTTGTTATTAGTGCATATTTTAACATTACCACAATATTCACTTAAAATAAAGGTGTATTAAGTGCAATTTTAGTTAGAGGGTGAATTAAGTGAAGAAATACAAGCACATAAGCATCCGGATTGATGAAGATATTCTGAATAAGTTTCATTATGTGGCAAAATATGAAGACCGCTCTGCAAGCAGGCAAATTATGTTCTTAATAAATAAATGTATACGGGATTATGAAGAGGCTCACGGGAAAATTGATTTAAGTGAAATAAATCAACCGTAAAGCCTGTTAGTATCCACGCGTCTGCCAAGGATAATAAGCACAAAAAACTCCCGCCTGAGCGTTGCCTCAGACGGGAAAATCTATTTCATTAAATATCAAATTACGGTTTCGGTCTTTGAAATGCTATGTTGGCATCAGCCTATCTTTTCCAAAAGCATCTTTGCGCAGTCAATCTGATTTGGGATGTCGCCGTTTTCGTCCTTGATACGCCAGATATCGGGCGTGATTTCATCCGCCACAACGACTTTTCCGTTTTCGTCATAGCCCAGCTCAATCTTAAAATCTATCAGGGTATAGCCCATTGAGGCAAGCTCCTTTTTCAACACTTCCCCGACCCTCGCAAGCACGCCCTGCGCCTCCTCATACTGCCCGGGCGCGAGAAACCCCTTAATCAGGCACAGCCGCTCGCTTATCAGCGGATCCCCTTGCTCGTCACTCTTTAATGTGACCTCGGGATACGGCGGGTCAAAAGGTATTCCCTCCTCAAGGGAAAAACGGCGGCACATGCTACCGGCTGTAAAATAGCGCAATATGAATTCCAGCGGCGGCACCGTAACCTTATGTACGCGCATCAGCCCTTTGTCAATGTCCGCGCTTATGTAATGCGTCGGGATACCGTTTTTCTCCATAAGCTCAAAAAAGTAGGCGGATATTTTAAGACCGGTTTTCCCTTTGCCCTCAACGCTTCCGCCTACTGTGTTGGAGCCCGGGTCAAACACGCCGTTTTCACCCGTCGCGCTGTCCTTAAACAGCAGATAGACCGCGCCGGACTCGTCCGCAAGCACATTTTTTGTTTTGCCCTCATACAAGGTTTTCATTTTGACTTCCCCTTTTATCTTTTAACTAATCAGACGTTCAATTTATTTGGCGGCTGTTTTAAAACAAGCCGCTATCATCTATTAATTCTCCGGCTTTATCTTCTTCGGAATTTTTAACAGCATCGTTATAATCAGCGAAACCACACACGCGCCCGCCGCAACGATAAAGGAATACGTATAAGCGCCGGCAGCGGCAAGCCTGTTTGACAAAAGCGGAAAGAACAGCGCCGACACCCCGAACCCAATCATAACGCACCCGTAATTAAGACCCATATGCTTGGTTCCGAACAAATCGGCGGCAGTCGCGGCATACACGCTTGCCGTCCCGCCAAAACAAAACGCGATTGTCACAACGCATATTAAAAACATTATATCTTTCGCGGATATCATCCCGAGGGAAGCTGCAAACATAATAACGGCGAGTGTTATAATCCCCATTTTCCTGCCGGCATAGTCGGAAAACCATGACGCGAGCAATCGCCCGCTCGCACTTGCGACACCCGTCAGCATAACGCCGAACGCCGCCATATTATCCGTAAGGCCGCGCTCTACGCCAAGTGATATGAATAAGGGATTGAGGATAAAATAGGCGGGTAACAGGAAAAACATAGAAAGAGTCAGCATATAAAACTGTTTTGTTTTCAGCATTTCCAAAGTAGTATACTGCTTTTGCGCGCTGACCGGCGGTACCGTTTCCCCTAAAGCTTCGGAGTTTTGCGGCTCTTGGGGGCGCGGATTGGAAAGAAACAGCGAGCAGACACTGCAAACGGCTATAAATAAAATCCCCCAAAAACGAAACGTGGCGGGAACTCCCCAATTGGCAAGCATATATTTAGTCGTGGGCGCAAACAGCACCAGTGAAAAGCCGAACGCGCTTACCATCATTCCGGTTGCAAAACCGCGTTTGTCCGGAAACCATTTCTGCACTACGGATACCGTCGCGGTGTAGACGCATCCTACGCCAAAACCGCCGATAACCCCATAAAAAATATAAATAAGCCACGGCATAGACAGGGGCGTAAACGCACTCAATATCATGCTCAGCCCTAACAGCACGCCGCCGGACAGCGCGACCGGTCTGGGGGTGTAGACATCCTGCAAACGCCCGCCGATAATGATACCGAGCACAAACATAGCGAGCATAACCGAAGAAGTGACGGCAGCTTTTGCGGGGTCCCACGCGAGATGCTGCGCCACCGGACCCTTAAACACGCTCCACATATAGAGTATCCCGGCAGAAAGCTGCAAAATCATACCCGCGGCAAGGACAAGATATCTGTTTTTAACCGCAATTCCAATCTTCATAATTCACCTTTACAGCATTTATTTTTATTTTATTGCCCTTTATTTTATCACATTAAAGCTAATACCACAACAAAAAATTTTCGCGTTTTTCAAATCATCACGAACCCGTTGATTTATACCGCCGCAATCCTATACGGAAAAAAGCATAACACGGTATTATAAACAACAGGGCTATCAGCGGCGTAAACATATAAAAGACACTTTGCTCCCTGTCCAATAAATATAAAAGCGGATAGTATTGATACAGTGCAAGGGGAACTATATAAGTCAGAAACTTCAAAACCCCGCCGCCGTAAATCGCAAAGGGATAGCGACCGAACTCGCGTCCGCCATATGTCAATATATTCATAAACTCCAATCCCTCGGTAGTAAAGAAAGCAAAGGAAGCGTATACAATATACAAGCCAAAAAAGACGACAGAACCGCAGGAAATCATTAAAAACAACGTAAAAATTTTGTCTGGCATCCATGTCACGCCGCTGTTCGGTACGGCATAACACAATACGCCTACAGCTTGAATAAATATTCCGAGACGCAAAAATTCCATATGCGACGCTAAAACCTGAAAAATAATTCCACGCGGTCTGACGAGAATGCGGTCAAACTCGCCGTTACCAAGCAATCTCGGAAAGATATCAAATCCCCGCGCAAAAACCTCAGCCATAGAAAACGCCATTGTTACCACGGATGTGCATAATAGTGTTTGACTAAGAGTAAAACCATCGACCTCATTAAAGCGCGTAAACATAAATAATACACCGGCGACAGTGGCGAAAGACATTAACATTCTTCCAAAGATATTGAAGGCGAAAGCGGCTTTATACTGCATTTGGCTTTTGAGGTGTATGGAGAAGTATTTTAAATACAGTTTCATATATCAACCCCCCTGCGTTATAACGCGTTTAAGTGAACGTTTCATAAGCCGCTTTCCAAAAACCAGCATCACTGCCACCCAAAACAACTGTAGCGCAATTCCTCGAACAGCGTCCATACCCGCTATGTCCCCGCTGTAAATCCGCAGGGGCATATTTTGCATAGCCGCAAACGGCAGCAGCTCGGCTATTTTCCTGAAAGGCTCCGGAAAAAACGGAATAGGCACATATCCTCCGGCGAGAAAATCCGCAAGGATTACAAAAATCACATTATATCGGCTCATGGTATAAAAAGCAGACATATAGTCTATAAGGCAGTATGCCGTAACAGCAAACATTGCTATCGGCGCAGAAATAATAAACATTGGAAGTTGAAACAAATCTGACGGTAGTATCATTTTGAACGGTTCGGGTAAAACAAACGCCACAACCAATATCGGAGCGCATCTCAGTACGGCTTTCGATACTCTATCGGCTATTGTTTCAAAAAACCAACGGTTATAAATATCCATTGGCCGTGCCAAATCGTAAGCAATATTTCCACTTACAATGGTTTCAACGGCGTTTCCGCTTACACCCCACGGCATAAACAAGGCTAAAAAAGCCTGTTGTATCCATATGTAAGAAACTAAATGAGAAAATTCCATTGGAAACGCGGCAGGGTTTGCACGGTAAAACGCCGCAAAAGCCAATATTTCCATAAATCCCCACGCAAACTGCGTGGATAATCCCGCCAGCGCCGCCGCGCGGTATTGAAGCCCGTTAATGAAGCGTATCCGAAACAGGGAAAGGTATTGCTTCATATCTCGTACTCCTTGTACAGTGAAGCAGCCATTTCTTCCGCCGATATGCCGGATACCGATACATCAACCAACTCAGTATGCGAAGCAAGGCGGGTTATCGCGTCGGATACCGATAAAACCGACGGGTCAAGGGCGATCACAAGCCGTCCGTCCTTTTTCTCGGAAACGCTCATCCCGTCGGTAATACCGGGGGCGGCTCCGTTGTATTCAACAATAAGCGTTTTTCGCTCCGACGAGTGTTTTTTCAGTTCGTCAAGGCTGCCGTCGAGCAATATCCTGCCTTTTCCGATGAGCAGTATCCTTTCAACCAATGCTTCAATATCCTGCATATCGTGAGTCGTTAAAATAACGGTTGTACCATGTTCGGCATTCAGCTTTTTAATGAATTGCCGGACAGCGATTTTAGAAACCGCGTCCAGTCCGATTGTCGGTTCGTCAAGAAATAAGATTTTAGGCGTATGTAAAAGCGACGCGGCAATTTCGCACCGCATGCGCTGACCAAGGCTCAAACTGCGCGCCGGCGTTTTAAGTAACTCTCCTAAATCAAGAAGTCCGGTTAATTCTTCAAGATTATTTTTATAGGTTCTTTCGTCCGCTTTATAAATATCGCGTATCAGTTCAAAGCTATCAATAATAGGAACATCCCACCAAAGCTGGCTGCGCTGACCGAACACGACACCAATTTCGCTGACATGGGCAATGCGCTCTTTCCACGGTGTTCGCCCGTCAATATTGCAAATTCCGCTGTCCGGTGTTAAGATACCGCACATAATTTTGATGGTTGTGCTTTTCCCTGCGCCGTTGGGACCGATATAGCCAACCATTTCACCGTCATTGATTGTAAAACTGACGTCATTTAGGGCATGAACAAGCTCATATTCACGAGAAAACAATGCCTTAACAGCGCGGCCAAACCCGGCTTGCCGTTTAGCAACACGAAAAGTTTTATTAATGCTTTCAAGTGTGATCATAAATCCTCCCGCACAATCCCCATCACCCTATTCCTGATTTACTCCCACTCAATCGTGGCGCTTGGTTTTGGGCTGAGGTCGTAGAGGACTCTGTTTACGCCGTCCACCTCGGAGAGGATACGGTTTGTGATTGTTTGAAGGATTTTGGCGTGCGGGGGTTCTGCCGACGCCGTCATGGCGTCTGTTGTGTTGACCGCGCGGATTATTACCGCCCAGCCCTCAAATCTCGCGCCGTCCTTTACTCCCACCGACTTAATGTCGGGAATAAGCGTGAAATATTGCCAGACCTTTTTCGAGAGCCCGCTTTTTTTAAACTCCTCGCGGAGAATAGCGTCCGACTCCCTTACGGCGTGGAGCCTGTCGCGCGTGACGGCTCCCAAGCAGCGTACCGCGAGTCCCGGACCGGGGAACGGCTGGCGGTAAACAATGTCGTCGGGAAGCCCTAACTCCTTGCCGCAGGCGCGTACTTCGTCCTTAAACAGATATTTCAGCGGCTCCACAAGCTCGAACTTCAAGTCCTTTGGCAGACCTCCGGTGTTGTGGTGCGCCTTTACGGGCTTGCCCGTTTTCGTACCGCTCTCGACGATGTCCGGATAAATGGTGCCCTGACCCAAGAAGCTTATGCCGTCAAGCTTTCTTGCTTCCTCCTCAAAGACCCTTATAAACTCTTTGCCTATTATTTTTCTCTTCTTTTCGGGGTCCGATACGCCCTCAAGCTTGCCGAGGAAGCGGTCGGCGGCGTCAACATATATACAATTCGCGCCGAACTGCCTTTGAAACACGTCGATAACCTGCTCGCTCTCCCCTTTGCGCAGCAGACCGTGGTTGACGTGCACGCAGTGAAGCCTGTCCCCTGCCGCTTTTAGGAGCAGCGCCGCCACGACGGCGGAGTCCACACCGCCCGAAAGCGCGAGAAGGACTTTTTCCCCGCCGATTTGTTTACGCAGCAGCTCTATCTGGTCGCTTACGAAATTCTTCATATTCCAATTGGGGCGCGCTTCGCATTTTTCAAAAATAAACGACGCCAACATTTTTTTCAGCTCGGCGTCCTTTTTCGGCAGCTTTTTAACGTCCGCCTTGCGAAAAGACGAGCTGTGGTCAACGGCGAGCATAGGAATGGAGAGCGTATGTATACACCTTTTTTCGGTTACCGCTTTCCCGTTGACTATCCTGTTTTTTCCGCCGTTCAGGATGATGCCTTTAAGGTTTTCGATTTCAAGAAGCTCTTTTCTGTTTATATCGTGCGCCCTGATCTCACTGTAAACGCCCAAATCCCTTACAGTTCTCGCAACCCTCGAATTATCCTCTCCCCCAAGGTCAAGGATTAATATAATGTCCTGTTTCATACTCTGACATCTCCCTTACACAGCCATTTTTATACTGGTAATTTTAGCAAATGCACTGTTGTTTGTCAATGTATTTTGTTTGACAAGCGGCGCCGTTTATAATATACTTGTTAAAATTAAAAAATTCTTTCGGAAGTGATTTTGTGCTGAAAATTGAGTGCTTAACAAAAAAATACGGCGATAAAAAAGCTGTTGACAACCTCTCCCTGCACATTAAAAGCGGCGAGATATACGGCTTCATCGGTCACAACGGCGCGGGCAAAACCACTACCATCAAATGCTGCGCGGGCATACTGAATTTTGAAGAGGGCGAGATATTCACAGATGGTATTTCCGTTAAGGAAAATCCTATTGAGGTTAAGCGGCGCATATGAGTTTTTGAGCGGCATAAAATACCTTAATTTTATAGCCGATATTTATCGCGTGCCTGAGGCTGAAAGAAATGCGCTTATTAAGAAATACGGCGATATCTTTGAGCTGACGGCGGAGCTTGCCAAGCCGGTTTCGGAATATTCGCACGGGATGAAGCAAAAGCTTGCCGTAATCAGCGCGCTAATTCACAGGCCGCGCCTTATGCTGCTTGACGAACCCTTTGTGGGGCTTGACCCTAAGGCTTCCCACGCCTTAAAGCAGATTATGAAAGAGATATGCGCGTCCGGCGGCGCGATTTTCTTTTCCACTCACATTTTAGAGGTCGCCGAAAAGCTCTGCGACAAAATCGCGATTATCAGAAACGGAGCGCTTGTCGAATGCGGTCCTACCGCAGAGGTCACGGCAAACGCCTCTCTCGAGGACGTCTTTTTGGAGTTGGTGGAAAATGTTTAAGTCGCTTTTTATTATTCAGCTGCGCGCAGTGTTTTTCACAATGTTCGCGGCAAAAAAGACCGCAAAACCGAAAACCACCATAAATATCGGCAAAAAAATCCTTATCGCCATATTTGCCGTATATGTTATAGCCTGTATGTTCTTTTTCTTCGGGCTTATTACGGCTCAACTGTGCACGCCCCTGATTGAAGCCGGACTTGACACCGCCTATTTTGTATTAATCGGCTTAATGGCTTTTATGCTGATGTTTCTCGGAAGCGTTTTTTTGACTGAAAAACAGCTTTACGAAGCGAACGATAACGAGCTTTTGCTTTCGATGCCTATCCCCCCCGCCTATGTGGTGCTGACAAGAATAGCCTCCGTGTTTTTAATAAATGTCATGTACGGCTCGTTCACCCTTGTTCCCGCCGCAGCCGTATATTTTATGCAAAAAGGCTTTGACCCGCTCGTTTTGCTTTTCATGATACCGAGCGGACTGCTTCTGTCTGTGCTTTCGCTTTCCGTTTCCGCCGCGGGCGGCTGGCTTCTCGCCCTTTTAGGCTCAAGCCTCAAACGGAAAAAACTGTTTTCCACCGTATTTATGCTTACTTTTTTCTTTACGGTTATGGGGTTTTATTTCAATCTCCAAAAAATCCTTGCGAAGCTCGTCGCCGAGGGAGCCGCCCTTTCCGACGCTTTGAGGAAGGTATTCCCTCCCCTTTTCTTTTTCGGGAAATCAGTTGCCGAAAGCGATTTTCTTTCCTTTTTACTGTTAGCGGCGGCAAGCCTTGTCCCCGCCGCTCTTATAACAGGGATGATTGCGAGGTCCTTTATAAATATCGCGACTAAAAACAAAGGCTCGGCGGGTAAATATATCTATAAGGAACGGCGCCTTTCGGCGGCGTCTCCGAAAAACGCCTTGTTGGTTAAGGAGGCAAAACGGTTTTTCACATCCGTAATTTACTTGATGAACGCCGGCTTGGGCAGCATATTTATGATTATTTTCGCGATAGCCGTCGCGTTCAAGGGCCCTTCAATTATTGTGTCGCTAATGCAGTCTGTTACAAACAACGCCGCCGTCGCCTTGCCGTTTCCTTTAGAGTCGTTACTCCCCGCGATAATCGGCGCCGCCGTCTCCTTCTGCACCAGCGCGAACAATACGGCGTGCTGTTCGCTTTCGCTTGAAGGAAAAAACTTCCCGCTGCTTAAATCGATGCCGCTGAGTTATTATGATATTATTATCCCGAAAATCGCATTTAATTTTTTATGGGGCTTTATTCCTATTACACTTGTTTCGGCGGCAAGCTTTTTCAGGCTGGGCCTCACGCTTGCGGACTTTTTCCTAATTCTGCTTGGCGGGTTGGTTTTTCAGCTTTTTACGGCTGTCTGGGGAATGCTCTGCAATATCTTCTTCCCGAAGTTTGATTGGATAAACGAGGTTACGGTAATAAAGCAGAGCGCCGCCTCGCTGTTCGGCATGTTAGGCGCGATGGGCTTTTTCAGTCTGTTTATAGGGGGTTTTGCCTTTGCCGCCACAAAATTAAGCGGCGGCGATTTAGACCCCGCGCTAATTCTGCAAGCCGCTCTCCCGTCCGCCATCGCTTTCTTTGCGGTTATGTCCGCGCTGTGCTTAGCGTTGCTCGTAACTGTCGGGAAAAAGAAGTTTCACGCTATTTCGGCGTAACGGGAAGGCATTGTGATTAAAATGAACGATGTTTTTTATCAATCGTTGTCAGACGCGCTTTGCGCGCTCGGTATCGCCGTAAGCGAGGAAGCTTCCGGCAAGTTCGCGAAATACGCCGATTTGCTTATCGAACACGGAAAGAACGTCAATCTTACCGCGATAACCGAGAAATCCGAGATAGCGGTGAAGCATTTCGCGGACAGCCTTATTCTTCTGAAATATATCGACATAAAACCCGGCGCGCGTATAATTGACATCGGCACGGGCGCAGGCTTTCCCGGCGTTCCCCTGCTCATCGCCCGTCCCGATTTATCGCTTACGCTTATCGACTCCACAAATAAAAAGCTTAAATTCGTCAGAGAAGCCTGCGGGGAAATAGGGATTTCACCGGAAATCGCACACATAAGAGCCGAGGACGCGGGGCGCGACCCGTCGTTGCGCGAAAAATACGATATAGCCGTTTCCAGGGCAGTGGCAGATTTGCGCGTTTTAGCGGAATACTGCCTGCCACTCGTCAAAAAAGGCGGTTTTTTCGCTCCGTATAAGGGTGAAGCGAAAAAAGAGTTAGAGGACTCACTAAACGCAGTCTCGGAGCTTTCCGGAAAGGTTGAGTCCGTATTTGAATATTCTCTTGACGGCTGCGGCAAAAGAAATATAATTATTATTAAAAAGATATCGCAAACCTCGCCAAAATATCCGAGAATAACGACACAAATTTTAAAAAAGCCTTTGTGATTTTATCACAATAACAAATTATAAAGCATTTTCGGGCGAACGAAAATGCTTTATTTTTATTTATTTGTGTGTTACTGTGTTATTGCAAAGAGGACAAGCAAAGGAGTGGTGAGATGTTGAAGACGGCGTCAAAGCTCAAGCCGGGCGGACAGATTATGATGATTCCTCACGAGAACATCTATCCCAATCCCAACCAGCCGAGAATTCATTTCGACTACACAGAGCTTGAAGGCCTCGCCTCATCCATAAGGTCAAACGGTATGCTCCTTCCGATTACGGTACGCACCGCCGCCGACGGCAACTTTGAGTTGATTTCAGGCGAAAGGCGGCTGCGCGCGGCAAGAATTATCGGTATGTCGAAGGTGCCTTGCATTATAATGGAGGCCACGGACGGGCAATCGGCGCTTTTTGCGGTAATAGAGAACATACAGCGTCAGGACCTTGACTTTTTCGAGGAAGCCACGGCGATTGAAAAACTGCTCAGCGAACACAATATGAGCCAGGAGTCCGTGGCGAAAAGCCTCGGCAAGGCACAGTCAACCCTTTCAAACAAACTCAGGCTGCTTCAACTCACCGAAAATATCCGCGACAGAATAAGCGACGCCGGACTTACCGAAAGGCATGCGAGAGCGCTTTTAAAGCTTCCCGACAACGCCGCAAGACAGCGCGCCCTGTCCATAATCACAGACAGACGCCTGAACGTGTCGGAAACGGACAAGCTAATATCACAGATGCTCAAAAAGAATGACGGTCAAAAAAAAGCTCCCGCCAAAACATACAGAGACCTGCGTATTTTTATAAACACGCTCAACCACGCCGTCGACGCTATCCGCAGAGCCGGAATTGACGCTGACACCGCCAAAAGCGAGACGGATGAATACATCGAATACGTCGTCAGAATACCTAAGGTTGACGATACTGTTTACAGCCAAGCGGTATAATCCCTTCGGGGCTTATATAAACAGCCATATCTTTCTCTTTCACACCCCACATCACAGTCCTAAGGGCGGCCGGAAACGGCCGCCCTTAGGGCATTCAGATGGCAGATGGCAGATATCAGATGTCAGACGTCAGATTTATAAGGAAAACGCAGAGCGTTTTTGGATTGTAGTACAACGTATAGCTTTCACCTTATTGATTTTTGTTCCACGTGGAACAGAGAATTTAACTGGAAAACAGTAAATTAAGAGAGGGCTTGCGCCCTTGCCTGATTTTAATTGGGGTGCGGGGCGTTGCCCCGCCCATAATTTTCCATTTTCAATTTTTAATTTATTTTTTGTTCCACGTGGAACAAAAAACACCGCCCCTCGCTCGGGCGAAGGGCGGATGCCGATATTGCTAATTTATTCCTCTTCTTCCTGTGCCTTCTTGGCTTCCTCGATAACCTTTTGCGCCACGCCCGCCGGAGCTTCCTCATAACGGGCGAACTCCGTTGAAAAATAGCCTCTGCCCTGAGTCACCGAGCGCAAAACCGTTGAGAAATCGCCCATTTCAGCCATAGGAACCTCCGCCACCAATTCCTGCATTTTCGGTTCGTTGGCGGGTCCCATTCCTAAAACCCTGCCGCGGCGTTTCGTTATATCGCTCATAATATCCCCGAGGTTGTCATCGGGCATATACGCCTTAAGTGTGCCGATAGGCTCAAGTATCGCCGGATTTGCCTCCGGAATGGCGGCCTTAAACGCAATTTGGGCGGCGGTTTTAAACGCAAGCTCCGAGGAGTCTACCGGGTGATAGGAGCCAAAGTGGAGCGCCGCTTTAATTCCGACCATCGGATAGCCTGCGACTATTCCTTTCGCCACGCTTTCCCTTAGCCCCTTTTCAACAGCGGGGAAATAATTCTTAGGTACCGCGCCGCCGACTACCTCGTCGGACGTAAACACAAAATCCTCCTCGCCTGAGTAAGGCTCAAAACGGATGTATACGTCGCCGAACTGACCGTGTCCGCCGGACTGCTTCTTATGGCGTCCCTGTTTGTCAACGACCTTGCGGATAGTCTCCCTATAAGCCACCCTGGGCACTGTAAGGTCTACCTCTACGCCGAATTTACTCTTCAGCTTGTTCACAATAATATCAAGGTGCTGCTCGCCGAGACCTGAAACCACCTGCTCCCTTGTTTCCTCGTTTGTGGCAAATCTGATTGTCGGGTCCTCTTCCATCAGCTTCTTAAGCCCCGAAGCGACTTTATCTTCCTCGCCCTTCTTGCGCGCCTTTACGGCCATCGAGAGGCAGGGAGACGGGAAATCGACGCCTTTGAGCTTCAGCACTTCCTTCGCGGAGCAGATAGTATCACCCGTGTTAACGCCCGAAAGCTTTGTAAGGACGGCAATGTCGCCCGCGTTGACGACAGACGTCTCCTCCTGCTTCGCCCCTTTTACAAAAAGGAGCTTCCCCATTCTTTCCGTCTCGCCGGTGGTGGCGTTATACGCCGGAACGTCCGACGATATTTTGCCTGAAACAACCTTAAAGAAAGACATCTTGCCCACAAAAGGATCCGCAACGGTTTTGAAGCACACCGCGGCGAGAGGCCCGTTTTCGTCGCAGACAAGCTCTATTTCCTCATCGTTCGCGCCAAGCGCTGTCTCTTTCGCCGCCGACGCCGCCGGAGCTATCTCTGAAACGACGTCAAGTATCATATCAACGGCGTCGGGAGCGGTTCCCGAACACGCGAATACCGGATAAAGCTCTCCTGAGCCGACGCCGGCTCTAAGCCCTCTGAAAACCTCGTCGAGAGTAAGCTCTTCATCGTTAAAAAACTTCTCCATAAGCTCTTCGTCGGCGGAAGCTACCGCTTCCTTGAATATATCCCTCAGCGCGTCCGCGGCGGCATTCGAGGGGAGGGGAGTCTCTTTCCCCTTGCCGTTCGCGTATTCATACGCTTTGTTTGTTGTAAAATTTATAAATGTTTTTACACTGCCGTCCTCCATAACGGGAACGGTTACCGGACACACCTTTGCGCCGTATTCAGCTTTAAGAGCTTCAAAAGTTTTATAAAAGTCCGTGTTTTCCGCGTCCGTTTTCGTTATTACAAACATTTTCGCGATAGAGCGGGAGTTCGCGGCTCTTACTGCCTTTTGTGCGCCGACGTCAAGCCCGCAACCCGCGGCCGTTACGATAATCACGCTCTCAGCAGCCCGCACACCCTCACTGACTCCGCCCGCGAAATCGAAAAAACCGGGAGTGTCTATAAGATTAATTTTCTTTCCTTTCCATTCAACCGGCGCGACAGCCGCGGAAATCGAGACGCCTTTCCTTTTTTCCTCGGCGTCAAAATCCATAACGGTATTGCCGTCGGACACTTTGCCGAGCCTGTCCGCACCGCCAGAGACATAAAGCATCGCCTCGCACAGCGTGGTCTTGCCCCTGCCGCCATGCCCTGCCACCGCGATATTGCGGATGTTGCCCGCGTTATAAGCTTTCAATATTTTTCCTCCTTAAGGCCTTGTTTTTCAGTTCTTCCGCCAATTCCCAAAACACGGTGCTTTGCGGAAGCATATGGATGAATTATAGCATAACATCAAAATAATTACAATATTTTTTTTAGGCGTTTTTTAAATTAATGTTGAATTGCTGATCGAAATATGATAGTATCTATAAAGGAAATCTATACGCTGCTTCAAATGACGGCGCAAAAATATTTTATATTCGTTTCTCGGAGGTGTGTTTTTTGAAAAACACAGGTAAAATAGCTATTTTGGCAATGCTCATCCTTTCGGTTTCCATAGCTTTCGCAAGCTGTAAGAAGCCTAATAAGGGCGTGCCCGTAACGGACGAATACGGGAACCCTATTACAAACGCGAACGGCGAGGTTATAACCGTTATCCCCGAAACCGAAATAGTAACGGTGACAGACGAAAACGGCATAGCCGTAACGGATAAAAACGGCAAAGCCCTTACAACCGTAATATACAACGATGTCTCCGTCGCCATCCCCGTTACGGACGCACACGGCAAGGCCGTCACGGATAAGGGCGGCAACCCTGTTACCGAAAATATTGTCGTAAAGCCGACTTATCCTAAGGAATCGGGTAAATCCACAGGGAAGCCGGGCACTACTTCGATAATACAAGTGCCTCTTACAGACGGTTTGGGCAACACGCAGACCGATACGAACGGCAACGTCGTCACTTACGAGAAAGTCGTCTCCGACCCTCCCTCAACCACCTTTCAGGCGACAAAGACAAGCTGGAAAAAAACCTTTGGCGGAACTCTTCAGGACTATATCTCGGACGTCGCTCAAACGAGTGACGGCGGGTGTATTGCCACTGTCGTAACAAACTCCTCCGACGGCAACCTGAAAGGTCTTATGGAAGGATACAGCACTCCCGCGACAGCCGTTGTAAAATATGACAAGGACGGGAACATCGTATGGAGAAGCGTTATGGGCGGTACGGGAGTCGTAACGCTCACTACCGTTAAAACAGCGGGAGACGGCAGCATATACGCCGCCGGTTATTCGACGGTGCCCGGAGACGGTCAGAGCAAGCGCGGCTCTTATGACGCCGTTGTCTACAAGCTCGACAGCGGCGGCAATAAACTCTGGTCAAGAAGCTTCGGCACTTCGACCGTTGATATGTTTATAGGTATAGAAACGCTCAGCGACGGAAGCGTGGTATGCGTGGGTTCGGTAGGCACCAATGACGGCGACGTCGCCGAGTTTAAACGCACTTTAACAGACTCCTCTTGCTGCGCCGTCAAGTATTCCTCCTCCGGAGAGAAGCTTTGGGCTAACGTGACAGGCGGAGCTCAGGACCGTTTTGTCAATATCTGCGCCGCTAAGGACGGGGGCTTTTACGTTTCCGCCGTGGTTTACTCGGACTTCTTCTTTAAGTGTATGGGAAAGAGTGACGCCGCCGTCATAAAGCTTGACAGCAAGGGCAAGGTAATATGGAAAACTTCGGTTTCCGGCTCCAACATCGAATATTTCCCGGGCATTGCTCTTGCGAGCAACGGCGACGGCTGCGTGATAGCCGGGCGTTCAAATTCTGCGGATGGCTTCTTCTCAGGCGAGCTGGAGGCTAAGGGCGAATATGACGCGTATATTGTCAGGCTGGACGACGACGGGCTCATTTTTTGGGGCAGCCCGTTCAGAGGTCAGTATGACGACAGCTTCTCCGATATAATCTGTACGGCTGACGGATATGTCGCCGCGGGTTACTCCAAATCTTCCATAAGGGATTTAAGGGTTGTCGGCAACAACGGCGGTCAGGATATGGTCGTGGCGTGCTTCACATACGGCGGCGAGCTTGACTGGGTCAAGGGCTTCGGCGGCAGTCATGACGAAACGGCCGAGGGGATTTGTGCCGTTACCGGCGGCGGAGGTTATATTTGCGCCGGCAGGACGCTTTCCTCGGATAACGACCTGCAAGATATTTCGGGACAAAAAAGCAACGGCGAATACTCGGTTGGCGTACTGTTCAAGTTTGCTAAATGATAAGGTTGGATTATGGAAAAAGTTTATTTTACCGTTGACAGCGCGGGTGATTTGCCTGACGGTTTCGCTTCGCGCTATACGGATTTTGAAATTGTCCCTCTCCACATTATCCTCGGGGACAGTTGTTTTGAGGACGGCGTAAATATCACGGCTTCGGACGTTATAGCTTATGTGGACAAAACAAAAACTCTTCCGAAGACCTCCGCCGTCACGGCAGGGGAGTACGCCGATATTTTCACGAGACTTACGGGTCTCGGCTTTTCCGTCGTTCATATAGCGCTTTCCTCGACTTTATCGGCGTCATGCCAAAGCGCGCTTATCGCCTCGGAAGGCTTTGATAACGTACACGTTATAAATTCTCTGCTCGTATCCTCGTCAATTGCGCTGCTTCTTATGAAGGGCTGTGAAATGCGCGAAAAAGGCTTTTCCGCTTCGCAAATCACCCATATGCTCGAAAAGATGAAAAGCGAGACCGTTACCACCTTTATAATTGACAAGCTTGATTATCTTCATAAAGGAGGCAGATGCTCCGCTGTTTCCGCTTTCGGAGCCAACGCTTTGGGCATTAAGCTTTGTATCGAATTGCGCGAAGGCTCGCTTTGTATCAGGAAAAAGTACAGAGGGCGGCTTTTGCAGTGCCAACAGGCATATATAGACGATGTTCTTACGGCTCACGGCTCAAATATTGACGACAGCGCCGTAATACTCGGCTATACGCCCGGGCTTTCCCCCGAAAACGAGGAAATTCTTATAAACCAAATAAAAAAGAATTATGCGTTTAAGGAAGTATTAGTCGCGCACCCGGGTTGCACCATCACATCCCATTGCGGACCCGATACCATCGCTGTCCTTTTTATGACTAATTCTAATGAATTGAGGAAATCGAATGTATCGTCTTAATCCCGAATGCTGGGGCGGCTGTGTCGCCGTCCCCGATTTGGTGTTGGAAAGGCATTTGAAGCTTGCCTCCGGAGCCTGTTTTAAGGTTTTGCTTTACCTTCTCAAAAACGAACCCCCGAAATCCGACGGCGATATCGCCGCGGCGACAGGACTGTCCGCCGGTGCGGTTTTAGACGCCCTTTTGTATTGGGAGCGGGAAAACGTGCTTATCGCGAACAAAAATCCGCCGCAGGAAAAACCGGAAACGGCACAAAGTTCCGTTTCCTCCCCGCTGCCCTCCCCGCAAAAGGAAAAGGCGATTGTTAGTCCGCCTCCATTACTTCCGATAAAGCCTCCTACGCACGCCGAAATAGCAAAAAGGCTTTCCGAATCGGACGAATTGAATTTTGTATTCAGCGAGGCGCAAAACGTTCTTTGCGAAACCTTCGGGTACAACACCCAGGCAATACTTCTTATGGTATACGATTATTACGCGTTCCCGGCTGACGTTATACTGATGCTCGTACAGCACGCAAGACTTCTGTCGAACACCTCGTCCGCAGGCATTAAGAAAATTGCGGAGGGCTGGGCGAAAAACGGCGTCAAAACTCTTGCTGACGCCGAAAAAGAAATCGGCAGGCACAACAGGATGCTTTGTACATACGCAAACCTTTCTAAAACATTTCATTTTAACTTAAAAACGCCGAACGACACGCAGTCAAGATATTTGCACAGCTGGCTTGAAACGCTCGGTTTTGACGCGTGCGTAATATCTCTCGCGTTTGAGAAGGCACAGTCGGACGGCGCTGACAACTCTTTTTCACAGGTAAACAAAACGCTCAGGCAATGGTATGACAGAGGATACCGCGACGCTGAAACCGTTTCGGCAAAGGTCTGCCCTGCAGGTAAATTTAAGACGAGCGAACCGGAGCGCTCTTATGACAAGGTAAAAATGGGACGCTCCGTTATTCATGACTGGATAAATAAAACGGAAGGCGGTAATACTGGATGAGGTACGGGGAAGAAGCTTACAAGAGGGCACAGGAGGAGCTGAAAAGGCGCCGCGAATCTGCGGAAACGCTAACCTGGCTGCGCCGTGAAGAGGTGTTAAAAAAATGCCCCGAACTTACGGTCGTTGAAGAGCAGATGAAATGCGCGGTGCTTGAGGCGACTTCCCTTTTGGGCAAGGATGAAAACATAGAAAAAACGATAAAGAAGCTGCGCCGCCAGAACCTTCATGCGCAAAAGGACCGCGAGGAGCTTTTAAAGCTTGCCGGTTTTCCAAAAAACTACCTTGAGCAACAGTATGAATGCCCTCTTTGCGAGGACAAGGGCTATGTTGACGGGCGCTATTGCGCCTGCCATCTCAATTTGCTTAAAAAATACGCCTGCGAAGAGCTTTCAAGAACCTCTCCTTCTGCGGCGTGTACATTTGAGAATTTTGATTTGTCGTTCTATCCGGTAAAAAAGGATCCCGATACCGGCGTGAAGACGCGCGACTGGATGAAAAGCGTCCTCAATTACTGCCAAAATTACGCAGATACATTTACTCTGAAATCGAACAACGTCCACCTTTGCGGCAGAACCGGACTCGGCAAGACGCACCTCTCCCTCGCTATCGCGAACGCAGTTACCCAAAGGGGTTACAGCGTTATTTACATAACCGCTCAGAATATGCTCAGAAGGCTTGAAAAAGAGCATTTTTCAAGGGATTTAGAGGAGACGAGCGAGGAGTTTTATCTTGACTGCGACCTGCTCATAATAGACGACCTCGGAACAGAATTCCAGACGTCTTTTTCCGACTCGGCTCTTTACAATATAATTAATTCGCGTATTCTCACAGGCAAGCCGGTAATCGTCAACTCAAACCTCTCGGCGGACGAGCTTGATAAGAAATACGGCGAAAGAATGGCTTCGCGGATAGGCTCCTATGACCTTGTCACCCTCCGCGGCTCAGACATCCGGCAGCTGAAGGACAACCGGAAAGATTAAATTTCCCATCCGTAAGCGCGGGCTGAAACGGTAAACGCGAAAAGCACTGCCCGCGCCTGTTTAAATCGTCAAGCGTGGGTTTATTTAAATTTTACATATAGAATATTTTAAGGACTGAGCGTTTTATGCTTTTAGGAATATCACCGATTATTTCTCCCGAGCTTCTGAAAATACTTTGTGAAATGGGTCACGGCGATGAAATAGTCATAGGCGACGGCAATTTCCCCGCCGCCTCCGTTGCCAATAGGCTTATACGCTGTGACGGACACGGCGTTTCGGAGCTTCTTACCGCCATTCTAAAACTGTTCCCGCTTGACTCCTATGTCGAAAGCCCCGTAACGCTTATGCAGGTTACGCCGGGGGATACGACGGTACCCGTTATCTGGGACGAATACAAAAAAATAGTGTCAGACGCCTGTCCGAATACAAGGGTTTCGGAAATTGAGCGCTTCGCTTTTTATGAGAGGGCTAAAAACGCCTACGCCGTAATCTCGACGGGCGAGCCGGCTCTCTATGCAAATATCATTCTGAAAAAAGGCGTTATAAATTAGCCTTTTTCAAAGAAATAAATCGGAAGGAAGGAAAATTATATGCCGGTTACTTCATTCACGGATATCTTTAAGGTTTACTGGTCTGTTCTTTGCGCTCTGATGCTTATCATATCCGGTGTGCTGCCTCTGGCTGTCCCCGAGGGTGCTGTTCTTATTGACACTCAAACCTTCGTTATGACGGACGCTCTCACACGCGCTCAGGGTATGACTACCGATGGGGAATACTACTATTTCAGCTCTAATTATTTCCTTATCAAGACTACGCTTGAAGGTGAAACAGTAACGAAAAACCTAATGGCAATTCCCGCCGACCTTTTGCTTCGCGGCTCGAACCACATCGGCGGGTGCAGTTATTACGACGGGAAAATCTATGCCGCCGTAGAGGACGGGAGCGATTATCTTTATCCGTATATCGTGATTTATGACGCTTTGACCCTTGAATATACAGGACAGAGATATTTGCTTCCGCAGGAGCTTCATATCGACGGCGTTCCGTGGTGCGCCGTGGATTCCGACAGGGGATACCTTTATACCGCCGAATGGAACCACGCCTGCGCGCTCAACGTTTTCGACCTTGACACGATGGAGCTTGTAAAGACCGTTCCTTTTGTGGATGAATTGAATAATTTAATTGAGCTTCACCGTATACAGGGCAGCGAGGTGTACGCGGGAACTCTCTACTGCTCAAGCGATATCGGAGAAACTCAGCCCGTATATTCCGTAAATCCCGATACGGGGCTTGTCGCCGAGCTTTTCAACCGCAACCTCGGCGAAGGAGCTGAAGCGGAGGGGATGACTATTCTTGAAGACGCAAGCGGCGGATTTATAATAGTAACTATGGATATCGGGCAGTTAGGCGGAGTCCCCATAAACGTTAATATAAGAAAATATGTATTGAATTAGCCCGATTATAATCCAAAAACGCTTTGCGTTTTTCCTTTAAATCTAATGTCTAATATCTAATATCTAAAATCTAAAATCTAAACTTCGGGGGTTTTATTTATGAATTATCCTAAAATCGGTATCAGACCTATCATTGACGGACGCTGGGGAGGCGTCAGGGAAAGCCTTGAAGAAAAAACAGCGGCGATGGCAAAAGCCGCGAAGGAACTTATCGAGTCCAACTGCTTTTATACGGACGGCTCTCCGGCCAAGGTTGTCATTTCTCCGTGCTCGATAGGCGGCGGGGCGGAAGCCGCCAAATGCGCCGAGTATTTCAGCACCCAAAATGTATGCGCGACGCTTTCGGTGACTCCGTGCTGGTGCTACGGCAGCGAAACAATGGATATCGACCCCCTAACCGTCAAGGCAGTATGGGGCTTTAACGGTACGGAGCGTCCCGGCGCGGTATATCTCGCGGCTGTAATGGCTGCGCACGCGCAAAAGGGGCTTCCGGCTTTTTCTATTTACGGGCATGACGTTCAAGACGTCTCCGACAACATCATACCCGACGATGTCAGGGAAAAAATACTGCGCTTCGCGCGCTGCGCCTTGGGCGTGGGTCAGATGAAGGGAAAGACCTATGTCGGCATCGGGAACGTATCAATGGGAATTATGGGCTCTTACTGCGACGCCTCGTTTTTCCAGAAATATCTCGGTATCCGCCCCGAGTGGGTGGATATGTGCGAGGTCAGCCGCAGGGTAGAGCTTGGAATATATGACCGCGAGGAATTCCAAACGGCTCTTAAATGGGTAAAGGAACACTGTCCGGAAGGGTTTGATAAAAACCCCGCCGTCAAAAAAGAGGGTATAGACTACGTTCAGTCCACGCGTGAGCGCAAGGACTGGGAGTGGGAGTACGTCGTTAAAATGACGCTCATATGCCGCGACATTATGCTGGGCAACCCGAAGCTTGACAGCGTAGTCCCCGTCGGGGACCAGGCAAAAAAGGCGGGCGCCGTATTTACCGGCTGGCACGAGGAAGCGCTCGGTAAAAACGCGATTATGGGCGGCTTCCAAGGTCAGAGGCAGTGGACAGATCATATGCCCAACTGCGATTTCACCGAAGCTCTTCTCAACACAAGCTTTGACTGGACCGGCAAGAGAGAGCCTCTTGTTTTTGCTACCGAGAACGACGGTCTCAACGGAGCGTCCATGCTTTTCGGGAAGCTTATTACAAACGCGGCGGTCATGTTCTCGGACGTCCGCACATATTGGAGTCCCGAAGCCGTAAAAAGGGTTACGGGCTACGCGGTGGAGGGCAAGGCGGCAAACGGGTTTATCCACCTTATCAACTCGGGCGCGACCGCGCTCGACGCGACGGGCGCGAGCAAGGATAAAAACGGCAGCGCTCTTATGAAAAAGTGGTGGGACGTCACCGAGGAGGATATAGACGCTATGCTTAGCGCCACGGATTGGTGTCCGGGAGACAAGGGTTATTTCAGAGGCGGTGGGTACTCCTCGCACTTTAAGACGCTTGCCGAAATGCCGGTCACGATGATAAGGCTTAATATTGCCGACGGCGTAGGTCCGTTCTTACAAATAGCCGAGGGCTATACCGTAACGCTGCCCGACGAGGTTCACAAGACGCTCGATATGAGAACCGACCCCACCTGGCCTACCACATGGTTCGCCCCGAATTTGACCGGCGCCGGTCCGTTTAGGGACGTCTATTCCGTTATGGCGAATTGGGGCGCGAACCACGGCGCTATCGCTTACGGTCATATCGGAGGCGATATTATAACGCTCGCGAGCATGCTGCGTATTCCCGTCGCGCTTCACAATGTAAGCGACCGCGATATTTACCGCCCGCACTCCTGGGGCGCGTTCGGTACAAAGGAGCCGGAGAGCGCCGATTACAGGGCATGCGCGGCATACGGTCCGCTGTACGGATAAACCGTGTTTTCCGGTACCGGGACAGTCTGTGATTTATTGACAAAAGGGAGATTTTATCTTGAATAATCTGTACGCCAAGCTGTTGGCAAAAGAGGAAAAACTGTCTCTTATAGGCCTCGGTTATGTCGGAATGCCTATTGCCGTGTCTTTCGCCAAAAAAGTCAGTGTCGTCGGCTTTGATTTGAACAGAGAGAAAATCGAAATGTACCGCTCCGGCGTTGACCCTACCAAAGAGGTCGGCGACGAGTGTATCGCTAAGACTGCCGTTGACTTCACCTGTGACGAAACGCGCCTGAGAGAATGTAAATTTCACATAGTCGCGGTTCCGACGCCCGTAACCGACGACCATACGCCCAACCTGTCTCCGGTTGAAAGCGCAAGCGCCATTGTCGGGCGGAATTTAACGAAGGGCAGTATCGTCGTCTACGAATCAACCGTCTATCCGGGCGTTACCGAGGATATCTGCGTCCCAATTCTCGAAAAGGAGTCGGGGCTTGTCTGCGGCGTTGATTTCAAGGTCGGCTATTCGCCCGAGCGCATCAACCCGGGCGACAAAATCCACCGTCTGGAAACCATCGTTAAAATCGTGTCGGGCATGGACTATGAAACGCTCGATACAATAGCGAAGGTCTACGAACTCGTAGTAGAGGCGGGAGTGCACCGCGCCGAAAGCATTAAGGTTGCGGAAGCCGCCAAGGTCATAGAGAATAGCCAGCGCGACATCAACATAGCGTTTATGAACGAGCTGTCCATCATCTTCAATAAGATGGGTATCGATACGAAATCCGTTATAGAAGCCGCCTCGACAAAATGGAATTTTTTAAGGTTTTCGCCGGGCTTGGTAGGGGGTCACTGCATCGGCGTTGACCCGTACTATCTGACATATAAGGCGGAGCAGATAGGTTATCACAGCCAGGTGATTTTAGCCGGACGGCGCATAAACGATGATATGGGGCGATATGTCGCGGAAAATCTTGTGAAGTCTTTAATTA
>CAZQXZ010000001.1:36763-63086 GCA_964597515.1 uncultured Eubacteriales bacterium
TGAGTACGGCATAGAGTTTACCGACTTAAACGCAATTAAGGGCGTTGACGCCATAATAGTTGCCGTGGCGCACGACGCGTTCAGGGGTTTCAAGCAGTCGGATCTTGCAAATCTCTACGGGGAGAACAAAAAAGTTCTGCTCGATATCAAGGGTCTTTTTGACCGTAGGGAATACACCGAAGCAGGCTATATTTACTGGAGGCTTTAAGATGAACTGCACGGAGCTTATATTCCCGAAGGACGCCGTATTCCTCGTCACAGGGGGCGCGGGCTTCATAGGGTCAAACCTTTGCGAGGCGCTGCTCAATATGGGGCATACCGTAAGGTGTCTTGACGACCTTTCCACAGGCAAGCGGGAAAATGTCGATTTATTTATTGAAAATCCCCTCTACACCTTTATAAAAGGTGATATAAAGGAGCTCGACGTCTGCATTAGGGCTTGCGAGGGCGTATCCTTTGTCCTTCATCAGGCGGCGTGGGGCAGCGTACCCAGAAGTATTGAAATGCCGCTGTTCTATAACGCCAACAACATTACCGGCACGCTTAATATGATGGAAGCGGCGCGGAAAAACGGCGTCAAAAAATTCGTCTACGCCTCAAGCTCGTCCGTCTACGGCGACGAGCCCAACCTCCCTAAAACCGAAGGCAGGGAGGGGAAGCTGCTCTCCCCCTACGCGCTCACAAAGCGCGTAGACGAGGAGTACGGAAAGCTTTATACGAAGCTGTACGGGCTTGACACCTTCGGGCTTCGGTACTTTAACGTCTTCGGCAGAAGGCAAAACCCCGACGGAGCCTACGCCGCGGTCATACCGAAATTTATAAAAATGCTCTTAAACGGGGAGCGCCCGACCATCAACGGCGACGGCAGGCAGAGCCGCGACTTTACTTATATTGAAAACGTTATTGAAGCCAACCTCAAGGCGTGTGCGGCGCCGTCTGAAGCGGCGGGGGAAGCCTACAACATAGCCTACGGCGGGCGCGAGTATCTTATAGATATTTACTATTCGCTAACAAAGGCGCTCGGCAAAGACATAAAACCGATTTTCGGTCCGGACAGGGCGGGCGACATCAAGCACTCAAACGCAGACATATCAAAGGCGCAAAAGCTTCTCGGATACTCGCCCGAATACAGCTTTGAGAGGGGACTTTCACAAGCGATAGAGTGGTATAAGGCTCATGTGTAACCTCTTTGGCGTTGCCCGGCGGCGCTTGCCCGGCGACTCCTTGATTGACACATCGGGTTTTTTATGCTATATTTATGCCTGCCGATACTATTAAATCGCGAATTGAAAGGAATTTCGCTATGACCCATCCATTTGTATCAGCAATGATTGTTACATATAATGAGGAAGTCCATATCCAAAAATGCTTTTCCTCCTTGCTGGCGCAAACGTATCCCTCCAATTCTTATGAAATCATTATTATAGACGGGCAATCCACCGATCAAACGGTTTTAAAAGCCAAGGAAACTGAGCGAGCTTATATGGATGAGTGCAGGCGCAACGGTAAAATCCCGATTCGAATTCGGTATTTTAAAAATGAAAAGCGTTTTCTCGCTGCCGGTTGGAATATCGGTATTCGTGAGGCAAGCGGAGAATATGTCGTCAGGATTGACGCACATGCCTATGCTGACGAGCGTTTTATTGAACAATGCGTAAACACCATGCTCACCGTAAAGGATGCGGATTGCGTAGGCGGTTCGATTGAAACGCAAAACCTCTCCCCAAAAGGTAAAATTATCAGCGACATCCTCTCGTCTCCGTTCGGCGTCGGTCGTTCACGGTTCCGGTATTATAAAAAAGCCGGTTATGTCGATACGCTTGCCTACGGTCTTTACAGAAAAGAAGTGTTTGAGCGTCTCGGATACTTTGACGAAACGCTTGAAAGAACGCAGGACAACGACATGCACCGCCGCATGCGGAGCGCAGGAGGAAAGTTCTATTTAAATCCTGAAATCAAAACCGTTTATATATCTCGCGATTCCGTGCGCAAAATGCTGCGGCAAGGATTTTTGAACGGTAAATGGATTATGATAAATCTTCGGAAGCGTCCCGGTCGAATTGCTCTTCGCCATTTTATTCCGTTGTTTTTCGTTTTGACGCTTATTTTTTTGGCCGTCGCTTCTTTTTTTAGCAAGTGGTTTTTTATCGCCGGATTTGCCTGTATCTGTATTCACCTTTTTACAGGTTTTTATTTTGCCTTAAAAAAAAGCAAAAATTTTTTAGATGTTCTGAAAATGATGTTTTTGTTTTTTCTTTTGCATATCTTTTATGGGAGCGGCTCGATAACGGGGACTGTATACAGAATAAAATAAGAACCGCTGTTGACCGAATTCAAGCTTTTTCAGAAAACTTTAAATTGTCAGGTGCAAAATATGCAGAAAATACTCTATATCGGTCGATTTGAACTCCCCGACAAAGAGGCAACAGCCCAGCGGGTTATCGCCAACGCCAAGCTCCTAAGTGGCCTCGGTTATGAAATTGAGCTTGCAGGATGGTCGGACGATGTACCGCACTCTGCCGGCTGGAGAACCGTTAATTTTTTTGGCTTTTGCTGCTACGAAAAGCACAAGGCAGAAACCTCCTATGAAAAATATATTATGTTTTCCGACGCTTCTTTAGAGCTTCAGCTTTTAGAGCAGAAAAAATACCATACGGTTATTGCCTATAATTTCCCCGCTTCCGCTCTTCAAAAAATATTAAAATACTGTCGTTCAAACGGCATTCGCTGTATTGGCGATGTTACCGAATGGTATGCCAACAGTAATAAAAACTATTTTTTTCGTATTGTGCGCGCCTATGATTCATTTTTACGCATGAGAATTCTTCACCGTAAAATGAACGGACTGTTTGTCATCAGCAAGTATCTTCAGGCGTATTATTCCGATTGCCATACCGTTCTCTTGCCGCCTCTTATTGATAAACAGGACCCGAAATGGCACGTAAGCGGGCATTTTCCGGGTTCCGTACCCAGGCTTGTATATGCCGGTTGGCCAAGCCGTGATAAAGAACGTCTGGATTTGATCGTGAAAGCCGTACTGCGTATATCACCGACATATCCGGTAAAGCTGGATGTTGTCGGACTAACAAAAGAAGCCTATCAGTCCTTGTATGCGCTGACTGATGCTCAAATGGCAAATATCGATGACGGTACAGTCTGTTTTCGCGGACGTGTCAGTCACATCGAAACCCTTGCCTATATTAAAGAAGCTGCGTACTCGGTAATTGTCCGGCAACCATGCAGGAAAAACGACGCCGGATTTCCCTCAAAACTCGTTGAGAGCCTTTCCTGCGGGACGCCCGTACTGACCACCGCCATTTCCAATGTTACAGATTATGTCGGCGGCGGCAACAACGGATATATTCTCTCTCTTGATAATCTGGAAGACGGTTTCCGAACCGCACTTGACAATATCGGGCAAGTCCGGGTCAACACACAGCAGTTTGATTATCGGCAGTATACGGATGCTGTTAAAACATTTTTAACGTATGATCGTTAAAAAACGCAGGTACGCATGATTTTAGGCAGTAATGGATAACGGAAGTCAAATTTAGAAGGTTGTAGTATAGTGAGCAGAAAGAAAACAAACTTTATCGCTACTTTTTTTACCACAGTAACTGTATTTGTGGTTTTTTTAAATAGCGGTTATTACCGTACAACGATTACCGCGTCATATATACCGTTGGCGCTTTTAATCGCAATAACCGCCGTTTATCTTTTTTTGCCTGCCGACCGCGCACACGCTTTCCGTTTTAATCCTTATCTCTTTATTATTTTAGCCGGTATAGGCGTATCATTGCTCTTTAATCTGTATATTGAAAACCTCTTATCCGGAGGACGGGTTGCCGTTACGTTGCTGTGCGCGTATGTCATCGTCACCAAGATTAATTTTCGTTCATTTATGCACGGCTATAACCTGGTTGTCAGCGTCATTATTCTGATATCGGCCGCACTCTATATCTTCCTGAAACTGGAGCTCCCTCTATCTCTGCCGATGATTATCGGGGAAAATGCATTATATTATGATCTGCTGTTCGTCACGCAGGAAATCGGCGTTGCCCGTTCTTGCGGCATATTCTGGGAGCCGGGTGTTCTGGCAAGCATCATTGTTATCGCTCTTATTTTTGAAATATATTTTAAAGAACGCACATCATTTTTTTACCTGCTGGTCTATATGGCTGGTATTTACCTGACAAAATCGGCGGCAGGTTTCCTTATTTTGCTTTTGTTGCTTTTCGGTTATGTCTGGAAAAAGACTTTGCTTAGCAGATTTAAAATTGCAAATTCGCTGTTTATCGCCGTTTTATTAATAGCTATATTGTTTTATAAAGATTTTTTTTATTGGCTGAACACCTTGAATCCCGAAGTATTCGGCAAATTGGTCGAAAGTCAGTCTGCGACAACAGCAACCCGCATAAACACTCCCGCAATCAACTTTAACATATTTCTTGCCAAGCCGCTGTTTGGCTGGGGATTCACCGGCGCTGCGTCTCTGTTTAAAACGAAACTGTTGTCATCCGTGTTTGATGCACGGATTGTCGCTCAGACCTCCACGAGCACCCAACTGTTAGCTGCTATCGGCATCGCGGGAGCGGCGTATTCAATAGGTTTTGCGTCGCCCCTTTGGACCCGAAAATTTGACGGCATACTCTTTTTTGTAGACAAGTTCACCATCATTGTCTGCCTTCTGCTTATGGTAAATAAAGAGCCTCACATCTACTTCGTTATCACTTGGATCGTCCTCTTTTATCTGTCAACGCCGTGCGCCTCTAAAAATCCGCATCACCGCTCCCTTTTTATTAGGGGCGCTCGGAAAAAGGAAGAAGATAAGGACTATGACGTTTTTGAAAATAAAAGATAAAATGAAAATCAAGGAGGATCTGCGATGAACGACGACCGATATCCCGTCCCTGTCGTACTCTTTCTTTTTAAGCGCACCGATACTGTGCTGAAGATTTTGGAGCGCATAGCCAATGTCCGTCCGCAAAGACTCTATCTGCTGGGCGATGAGGGACGAAACAATGAGGAAAAACAGCTGACCGCACAATGCCGGCGGGCGGTCGAACAAGCCGTCACCTGGGATTGCGAGCTTATTAAATATTACGCCGAAGAAAACCGCGGCGTACACGACAATATCGGTCTTGGCGCGAAATGGGTTTTTGAGCGCGAAAAGACCGCCGTTTTTCTCGAGGATGATAATTTACCGGAGGTCACTTTTTTTCAATACTGCGCGGAGCTTCTGGAAAAGTATGAGGACAACGACGATGTGCTTTGGATTTGCGGAACAAATTATCTGGGTTCCCACACTTCATTGACAGGCGACAGTTATATGTTCACAAAACATCTGCTGCCGTGCGGCTGGGCGTCATGGTCTCATAAGTTCATAAAATATTATGATGCGGATTTTGACTGCCTGAAAACGCCTGCTGACGCCGAACGGCTAAAAAGCAAATATACTTCAAAAAAACTGTTCGATCAGCAGTATTACTGCATGAGAAAAGAAATTTTTGTTAAAGAAAGCCGCGGGCGGTATGCCTCCTGGGATTACCAGATGGCTTTTTCAGTAAGAAATTTTGATAAATACGGAGTAAGTCCGCATAACAACCAAATTAAAAATATCGGCGCTGACGAGTTCTCCGCGCATGGCGGAACCAACCTGAATATGGTTATGACAAAGCGGTTTTGCGGTATGCCCTCTTATCCGCTGGATTTTCCGTTGAACCATCCGAAAACCGTCGCCCCCGACGAGGAGTATGAAAAGAAAATCGAAAAGATTATTTTGCTGCCGCTGCCGCTGCGCGTTAAAAACAAGGCAAAGCGGCTTATGATGAAGCTGCTGGGGCGCGAAGACGTAACGCCGTTTTCCTGGCTGACAAGAAAGAGCAAGTGAGTGAGCACGTGATACAAAAACTGAAGCTTTTCTTCCATGATAAAACAAATCGGGACGTCTCTTTGAACATTGTCTGTTCCCTGATTATCAAGGGACTGGCAATGTTAGTCTCTATCCTGATTATTCCCGCTTTCGCGCGTTATTTTTCCCAGGATACGGCTTACGGCGCATGGATTACAGTTTCCTCGGTCTTTACGTGGATGACAATGTTTGATTTCGGTATCGGCAACGGCCTCAGAAATTACCTCGTTAAATCACTGTCGGCAAATGACGATAAGGCGTCCGCGCAGTATATCTCCTCCGCCTACATCTCAGTCGGGGCGATCTCTCTGTTTTTCGCGGCGGCGGGCGCCGTGTTGATTTATTTTTTAGACTGGAACGCGCTGCTTAAGGTCCCTGCAGAGCTTATCAGTCCGCAAACCTTCCGAATATATATAGAAATCGTCTATATGGGCGTTGTTGTCCACTTTTTCTTTTTGCTTATCAATTCTGTTTGTTATGCATTGCAAAAAACCTTTCTTCCAAGCCTGTTTGCGCTTCTGACACAGGGAATTCTGCTTATCTGGCTGTATATCCCGAACGGCACCTCTCTGGAAACAAAGATTATTGAGCTGTCCGCTACGCATCTTCTGGCGTACAATCTTCCCGTGGCTATTGCTACGCTGCTTCTCTTCGGCAAAAGACTCCGAAACATGCGTCCGCAGCTTTCCGCCTATTCCAAAGATATTACAAAGCAGATCATTCGGCTGGGCAGCACGTTTTTCTTCATTCAACTGGGGCTTATTGCCTTAAACTCCTCCAACGAAATATACATCAACATCTTCTTTGAGGCAAAATATGTCGTTCAGTATCAGTATTATTATAAGCTTTTTTATGTTATTATTATCCTGTTAACGCTGGTTCTTCAGCCGATCTGGTCAGCGATTACCAAGGCGTACTGCGAAGGACGTATGAGCTGGATACGGAAAACCTACGCTCTGATGAACGTTCTTGCCGCGGCACTGTCTCTGGGAAGCGCGCTTCTGGCGCTCTTTTATCAGCCTATAGCCGACCTATGGCTCGGTAAAGGTGTTTTAACGGTGTCTCCATCCGAAATCTGGCCGTTTTGCCTGTTTACATCTATGTATCTGTTTATTATGGTGACAAACAGCGTATCAAACGGTTTGGGTAAGCTGAAGTATCAGACAGTCTTTATGTTTGTCGGCGCCATTTTAAAGTATGTTATCATCTTTATAGGTAATCGGGTTTTTGATGTTGGCTGGGAGCTTGTGATAATCGCCAATGTTATAGCGCTAATTCCGTTCTTAGTCGGACACACCTTCTATATCTCCCGTGTACTCTCCGTTATTGACAAAAAGGAGATTGACGAACGCAGTGAGCTTTGACAAAAACTTGCAGTTGTTTTTTGAAGGACGCCGGTCGTTTGATTATTATTGATTACAGTGCGGAGCTCCTTTTTTTAAGCAAATCCAGGAGCAGATATTCAAGAGCTTCACGCCGAAGGCTCATAAGAAATTCCGACAATCCAAATTAGATTTTACCGAAAATTCAGATCTATAAAACCGTTCGTATGTGGGAAGTTGTGCTAAAAGACATTAAAAATCGAAAATAGCACATATGGGGAGAACACGTTATGATTAACGTCGCGGTAACGGGCGTTACCGGTAAAACAGGACAGTATTTTTTGCAGGAGCTTGTACGAAACGCAGAAAGTCTAAAAGACTTCCATTTTCGTTTTTCCGTACGCGAGCACTCATGCGGGCGTATTCCTCAGACGCTGCCTTTTTCATTTGAAACGGCGGTGGGCGATTTGCTTGACAAGGACTTTATCGCCGATTTTCTGCACTTTGATACGGGAACGACGACGCTGCTGCACATAGCGGGCATCGGAGGGAGCGTGCCGCTCGTCCGACAAGCGGTAAAATCAGGCGTAAAACGGCTAATTCTCGTTCATACCTCGGGTGTTTTTTCAAAATACAGGTCCGCGAGCGAGACATACAGCAAGATTGAGGCGCGCGTCAGGGAGCTTACCGAAAACACGGATATAAGCGTTACAATCCTGCGCCCGACTATGATATACGGTAATTTAAATGACGGAAATATCGCCGTTTTTATCCGCATGGTCGATACCTTCAGGCTTTTCCCTACCGTCAGCGGCGGGAAAGCGTTGCTGCAGCCGGTCTGGTGCGGCGATTTAGGGCGGGCGTATTTCGATGTGCTTTTTAATCCCGAAAAAACAAACGGAAAGGATTATATACTGTCGGGCGGCGCGCCCATACGCCTTATCGATATTTTCCGCACGATTGAAGCTTGTCTCGGCAGAAAAAACATCTACTTTTTCGTGCCGTACCCCATAGCTTACGCGGGCGCCTGCGCTCTGTACGGACTGAGCATGAAAAAGAAGGACTACCGCGAAAAGGTAATGCGCCTTGTCGAGTCGCGCGCCTACGGTTACGAGGAGGCGGCTCGGGACTTCGGTTACGCGCCCGTCACATTTGATCAGGGCGTCAGGGAAGAGGCGGAAATGTACCTGCGCGCTAAAAACGGCGGCTTTAAATAGACGCGGAAATTACTCAGCCCTTTAAAAAATAAAAAATTTTTCGGCGGATGTTGACTTTTTAAAAACCGTATGTTATTCTACAACTGTGATAGTGGGACTATTACAGTTGTCTTTTTTAAAGGGGGCGTCGGTCGTTTGATTATTATTGATTACAGCGCCAGAACTCCTATTTTTGAGCAAATCAAGGAGCAGATTATTTTTCTTATCCAGAAAGGCGCACTGAATTCCGGCGACAAACTGCCTTCAATACGTTCGCTGGCAAGCGAGCTCGGCGTTAACGTAAACACCGTGAAGCGCGCTTTTTCCGATTTGGAGGAAAGCGGCGTCGTTTACAGCGAGGCGGGGAGGGGAGTCTTCATCTCCGAAAACGCCGTGAACAACGAGGCGGTAAAAAAAGAAGCCGGAGAAGCCGTCCTTTTTGCGGTGCGCGCCGCCTGTTCAAAGGGTATGACGCGCGAGGAGGTAAACGCCCTTATCGACTTGATATACGATAATATCGACTTATAATTTCTGAAAGGATCTGTTTGTATGATTGAGGTAAAAGACGTGACGAAGCGTTTCGGAAGCTTCACGGCTGTTGAAAATATTTCGTTTGATACCCCGCCGTGTTCAATAACGGGACTCGTAGGCTACAACGGGTCGGGCAAGACCACGCTTATCAAGGTTGCCGCCGGAATTTACAGACCCGAAAACGGAAAGGTTCTGCTCGGCGGGGAAGATGCGTTCAACAATAACGGCGAGCGCAAACGGCTGTTTTACGTTCCCGACGAGCTTTATTTTCCGGCTTCGGCGACGCTTAAAATAATGGCGGCTTACTACAAAGGATACTATCCTGAGTTTGACGCGGACGTCTTTAATAAGCTTACAAAGCTTTTTTCGCTTGACGCGTCAAAAAAAATAAAGAGTTTTTCAAAAGGCATGCAAAGGCAGTGTGAAATCATCCTTGCTCTCTCGACAACGCCCAAATATATGCTTCTTGACGAGACCTTTGACGGGCTTGACCCGCAAAAAAGAGATTTTACAAAGAAGCTGCTGCTTGAATATATGGCGGAGAAGGAGTGCGCGCTTATTATCTCCTCGCACAACCTCTCCGAGCTTGCCGACCTGTGCGACAGGATTTGTCTGATAAACGGCAAAAGGCTTGTCGTTAACAGCTCTACGCAGGAGTTAGGCAGGAGTATTCGCAGGGTCAGAATAATATTTGATAAGCCTGTTGCCAAAGATATGTTCTCATCTTTGAACATCGAAAAATATAAATGCGGGGGCGCCGTCGCCGTATTTGTGCTTCGCGGCGATATTACCAACAGCATCAATTACTTAAAATCATTAAATCCCATAAATCTTAAAACATTTGAAATAACGCTTGAAGAAATATTCCTGAACGAAATGGAGGATGAGTCTCTTGAAATCGAGGGTTTTTTCGGTAAACAATGACGCTCTGTATGATTTTTTGCTAAGCCTTAAAGCGGCAATATTGCCGTCCGCTCTAATTTTTATTCTCTTTTTTCGTTTGAGCGTTCACAATTCAATTATCGCTGCCGCGACAAAACCGAACGACTACGAAATGTATTTTATAAAATCGGGACCGCCCGGATATCTTACGGCGCCCTTGCTCATATCGGGTCTCATAATGGCTCTTGTGCTTTTCCGGTTTCTTTCCGTAACGGCGCGGACGAATGTTTTGCTGAGCGCCGGTCTTTCGAGATGGCAGCTTTTCAGAAACAGATGCGCGGCGGCTGTCGCCGGTATGTTCCTTTCGGTCTTTATACCCCTCACAATCACCCTTTTCATAAATATTAACGGCTTCGGCGTTAAAGGCATAATGCTTTCGTCTTACGTGTTTTTAACCGTCAGCCTGTTTGCGGTTTTACTTATTGGCTTTTGCGCGGGAGTGCTTTGCACCGTTTTGGCGGGAACGGCTCGCGAGGGCTTTTTCGGCGGCGTGAGCCTTCTTGTTCTGCCCGCTTTGAGCATTGTTTTTATCGCCATTTGCCTGAGCGTCTTTCTAAAAGGCTATCCTAATTCTTTACGTTTGGGAGACTTTGCGCTTAACAGCTTCTTCTCTGTTGTGGAAAGTTCGCAGTTTTTCTATAAGATGTTTTATCTAAACCCCATTCTTCTGAACATTAATCCGCAGCTCCCATACCACGACAGTTTTTTTGATAACGACATCTGGACTGAAATGGGCATAAAAAATACAGAAGCGTATTATTTTAAAAACCCAACTACATCTTACGTACAGGAAGGTTTTCCGACAGCAAGTTTTATCGTTTTTTTGTGCTGGATAGTCTTTTGCGTAATCCTTCTTTTCGCAGCGTACCGTCTGTTCGTTAAGAGAAATGCTGAAATCGGCGGGTTTTACAGAAGCTCAAAATCTGTCGCGGCGATTATTTCGGCGTTCTTCGTTTTATCGGCGGCGCATATCGGACTGCTTGCGGGGCTTCTCAGAGTCAAAAATCCTTTTGAGCGATATTATTCCGTCAGCTTTTTTGATATGTGCGCTTCCGAAAAGCTTGTTCTGGCGGCTTTTACGTTCATTCTAACCTTTGCGGCTGCTCTTGTCTGTATTATCTTCTACTCGTGGAAGAACAAAAAACTCAAAAAGACGCTTAGGCTTTTATTTCTTACTCCGGCGGTCTTTCTTATTCCCGTTGTTTGCCTGCTTGGGGGTTTCGGCTATTCCAAGCGCGTTCCCGACATAGCGGAAATCGAGGTAATAAACATATCCGTTCCTTATTATTTTTCCGCTTCTGAATTTGAAAGCAACTTGTCCGCACACGACCCCTATTTCGCTCGCTCTGTCTCCGGTTTTGAAAGCGAAGCCGAAAAGGAAACAGTCGCTCAAATTCACCGCGCGCTGTCCGCGGATTACAGCGGGGAAAGCTTCGCGAAGATTATTTACATAAATTACAGGCTCAAGGATAAACGCGTGATACAGAGAAGGTATTCCACCGTTTCGGACGAAAACCTGCTGAAACTCGCCGGACTTTTTGACAGCGACACCGTACAGGACGAAATCGCCCTGTTTCTCTGCGATAGGAATTCTTGGATTACGCTCGAACAGCTGTCCGAGCTGGACAAGGACTACTTTTATAACCGTACAATTTTTGATAAGCCGTTAGCCATAGAACCCGCCTGGCGCCGCCTTGAAAACGCAAAAATAAGCCTTCGCGAGCCCGACAGCTTTTCTATGCTTGATATCACCCCAAGTTTAGACGAGGGAAGCTACGACGCGCTTATGGAATGTATCGCAAACGATTATAACGATATGAGCGCTTCACAGTTCTACACCCCCGAAAGCCCGCCGCTCTGTGTGCTTTCGGTTTACAGCACAGATACTGAATACGCTTATACCTCCACATACTATCACGAGTTTTACATATACGGTTCTATGCAAAGAACCATGCAATTCCTTTGTTCGCGGGAGAAAAATCTCCTTGACAGTTTAGCAAAAAACGCGAAAGCGCCCGAATATGAAATCACAAAAATCTCACTTTACAAATGCTCCGAAAAATACTTTTTCAGACAGTACGCGCAGCCGCTGCCCGTAAGCGGCGTAACCGCCGAAAGCTTCATTGCCGAAAATGAGTCGGTTGAAATATTCATGCCGGACGCCGTATACACGGATAAAAGCGGTACCGTTTCTCCATACGCCGTATACACAAAAAAAGACGACATAGCGGCGTTTAAGGGAAGGCTGTTCCCGGGATACTTGACGCTCGGGCAGGACGTAAGCTACGCCGCCGTCGAGTTTTCCGGCGGGAAAGAGGCTGTTTATATCGTAAAAAACTGATTTTACTCATCACTGACGGACGGAGGCCTGTCTTATGAAAAAAACTATTTTTAAACCCGACTCCGCGTTTTATGATTTTAAAAAATCCGCGGTAACTTCCGCCATCCCCTGTGTGTTTGCCGCGACGGCGCTGATTCTTTCCTCGTGCTTAATATCGCTGAATGAATATCTGTCCCGCGGCAATCAATTGGGTCTTTGCTTTTTCACGAAAGAGAGCTTCCTTGCTTCTCTTGTATTCCTGCTTTTAATATCAACGGGGGTATGGACGGCATACGCACAGTTTAGCTTTTTGGGAAGCGTCTCTCAGGCGAATGTTTTAATGAGCTTTGGCATATCAAGAGACAGGCTTTTCAGAAACAGAATTCGGTCGGGAGCGTTAAATATGTTCCTGTCGGTCTTTCTTCCGTTTACGGCTACGCTGCTTATCAACGTCAGTTATAACGGCGTCAACGAACGCTTAATTAAAGTATATCTCCTGTATCTTATCAGCGCATATACGGCTATGCTGATAGGTTTTTCCGCCGGGACGCTTGCCGCCACGCTTACAGGCGCGCGCACAAGCGCCGCGGCTTTATACGCGGCACTTGTGCTTATTCCGTCATTTATTTTAATTTATACGGGCGGCTGTATGTCATTTTTTCTGCGCGGATACGGCGAAATGATTGGTTTAATACCGGACGCCTGCTGGGAATTTTCGTATCTAAATCCCGTGTCTTTGCTTGTCACGCCTGATAATCCGACAAGCTATAACGGTTACGGCAACCTATGGAGCGACTTTGCCGTACATTCCTCTATATCCGCCGCGCCGGACGCAAAGCTTGCCGATTTCCTTCCGTTCGCGGCGTGGCTTGTCGTATGCGCGCTTATAATCATAGGAGCGCGCCGTCTTTTTATTCTGCGAAAAGCGGAAAAATGCGGACAGACTAAAACGAAGCCCTTCGCCGTTATAATGACCGTTCTGTCCGTCCTGTGCGCCGCCTGTTTCAGTATTGAGCTTTTGGGATTACAGAGCGTTTTATCGGGTCTCCCCTTTATGCCTTATGACTATCCGGACAGCGGTTACTATGTTGTTCTGCTTCTTCCCGCCGCCGGCGCGCTGCTTGTATGCCTGCGTGTTTTCGGCGGGAAACTCAGAAAGCATCCGTCCCGGCTTATATATATGCCGCTTATCCTGCTTCTTTTAGCGCCGCCCGCGCTTTGCCTTTCGGGCGGCTTCGGCTATGTGACGCGTGTTCCTGACCCCTCGTCGGTTGAGTACATTACTTTTCAATCAGGCTATTTGCCAAATTTTGACAATCTTTACAGTGAGGCGGGTATGTACTGTTTTGATTCCGAAAAAGACAAAGCTCTTGTCGCCTCGCTGCATAAGACGCTTGTGACGGAAAGCGGCAAAAAAGAGTACGGAGTCAACGATGAATTGATTTGGTTTCACTATACTCTTAAAGACGGCGGAACGTTTTCGCGGATATATTACGCCTGTACAGGGGAAACGCGCAGGGCGCTCACCGCGCTGTTCGACAGCGACGCGGTTGAAGCCTATCTGTACAAGCAGTTCGGGGACAAGTCGTCCTGGTTTACGGACGAGGACTGGGCGGCTCTTCCCGAAGAAAAAGAATTCCTTGTTCCATACAGCCTTTATCCGCGGGATATTGCGTGGCTGCGTTTCGGAAACCAAACGGTGACGCTGCGCTCTCAGAACAGCTCGGAAATTACAGATATCACCGACCGTCTGACCGAGGAAACCTTTGACCGCCTGTTGAACTGTATCGCTTTTGACCTGGTGAGTATGAGCGCGAAGGAATTTTATTGTCCGGATACGCCGCCCGCCTATGTGCTGACGCTCACCGAGCATAAGGACCCCGAAAGCTGGGGAGAACCGCCGGCTCATCCGTTTTTTATAGCGGCGTCCATGAAAAAAACCACCGCGTATCTGAATACGCTCGGATTTTCCGGCATGCTGAATAAAAAAAGCGATATCGTTGAAATCGAAACATATGACTTTCGGCATAACAAGCTGTTCGTTCAGGATGCTGCCGCGAGGGACGGTATTATTTCTGTGAACGGTTTTATCAACGGTTCTCTCGGTACTGTTACCGATCAAAACGCCATAGAGGCGATGGCCGCGAAAATGTTTCCGGTTTATCTGCCCGCGGAACAAAACTTACAGGGCGCCGTTTCCGTTTACGCCGACGGCTCCCGCGCTACCTTTGTTTTAAAAAAATGAAAACGGTCGTTCAGACCGTTTCCTGAAACGCGTTTTTTATAAGCCGTTTCGCCACGCCGTCGTCATCGGTATTTTAGCAGCCGCTCGCGCAGCGCGAAAAAATCCTCGAGCGCCGCGGGCTTGTTGTTGGGGTTTCTCAGAAGCGCGGCGGGGTGGAAGGTGCCCATCATTAAAACCCCTCCCTTTTCAATAAATTCGCCGTGCCGCTCTGTCACCTTGAAATCGGGGTCTATCAGCTTTTGTGCCGCAATCCTGCCAAGGCAAACTATTATTTTCGGTCTGATAAGCCTTACCTGAGCGCGCAGCCATTTAATGCACGCGTCCTGCTCCGCAGGCACTGGGTCGCGGTTTTTCGGGGGACGGCATTTTACGATATTGGCTATGTAAATATTTTTATCCCTGTAAAGGTCAACCGCCTGGAGATATTTGTCAAGAAGCTTCCCGCCCCTGCCGACAAAAGGCTCGCCCTGTAAATCCTCGTTTTCGCCCGGACCCTCCCCGATAAACATCACATCGGCGTTCGGGTTGCCTACGCCGAAAACAACGTTCGCCCTGCTTTCGCACAGCGCGCAGTCCCTGCACTGAGCGCAGTCGTTCCTCAACTCTTCAAAATCGGTATACATCTCACACTCCCCTAACCTTAAAGACAGATAAGCTCTTTTTCACAGCTTGTCAAATTCTCGCAGCCGTCCTTCGTAATCACCGCCATATCCTCTATGCGGACTCCGAATTGCTCCGGTATATAGATACCCGGTTCAACGGTGACGACGTTGCCCTCGCAAAGCGTGTCCTTAGAGCGCGGGGAAAGCGTCTGCGGTTCGTGTACCTCAAGACCGACGCCGTGTCCCGTGCCGTGACCGAAACGCTCCGCGTAACCCGCGTCAGAGATTATGTCCCGCGCCGCCCTGTCCGCCTGTACTCCCGTCACGCCCGGACCCAAAGCGCAAAGCGCCGCCTTTTGCGCGCGCAAGACCGTTTCATACACGAAAACCTGCTCTTTGGAGGGCTCTCCCAAAACGACGGTGCGCGTCATATCGCTGTGATATCCGCCGCAGACCGCGCCAAAGTCCATCGTTATAAAGTCGCCTCTCTGAACCTTTTTACACGACGGCACGCCGTGGGGCAGCGACGAGTTCTTGCCGCTGACCGCTATTGTATCAAAGGAGAGCTCCTCGGCGCCGTTTTTCAGCATAAAATAATCTATTTCAAGCGCCGTTTCCCTTTCGGTAACGCCCTCTTTAATAAATCTCAATATGTGCGAAAACGCCTTTTCGGCGATTTTTTGCGCTTTTTTTATTTGCTCTAACTCAAGCTCGGTCTTTACCGCTCTCATAGCGTTGACGCGCTCGTCAAGCGTGCCGTCTGAAACGGCTTCAATACCGCCGAAATAACTCTTTAATTTATTGAAATCGGAAATAAAGAGCCTGTCGGACTCAAAGAGAACCCTTTTTACCCCGCGCTCAACAAAGAAGGCGGGAAGCTGCTTCGCGCAATCCTTCAGCTCCTGTGTCTCGCAGTCCTTAATCGCCGTTTTTGCCGCTTGTATATATCTGCTGTCGGTTAAAAAAAGTGCGTCGCCGCTTGTGACGAGCAGAAAACCGTCGCTCGCAGCGAACGAGGTAAAATAACGCCTGTTGTGCGGCGAGGAAATAACGATACCCGTGCCGCCGCTTAAAAGCTCACTCAGCTTACCGCTTATCGACATAATATCCTACCCTTTCGTTAAACTCGTCAAGCAGCTCCTTTTCCTTTTTCCGCAGCTTCATAAAATGCTTTTTGAAAAACACCTCGGGCGCCTTCGGGTCAACAAGCAGAGGAACCGCACCCGCCCTGTTGGCGGCCTCGACGTCGGCGAATATCTGATCTCCTATCATCCCTAAGCGCGCCACGTCCACGCCGAGCCTTTTCGCCGCCTTATATATCGCTTTGGGCGACGGCTTTTTCGCGAGAGCTATATAGTCAATCCCGAGTTTTCGCGCAAGAAAAAAAGCCCTCACCCCTGTGGCGTTTGATAAAATGATAACGGGGATGTCCGCAAACTTGACGCTTTCGATCCAAAGCTTCGCGCCTTTTAAAAACTTGAAAGTGCCGTCGTACACAAGCGTATTGTCAAGGTCTACGGCTATTCCCATTATTCCGATTTCCTTTAATATTTCCGGCGTTATCTCGGAAATCGAGCGAAATCTGTATTTTAAAGAATAATAATTCATATCTCACTTTTCTTTTAATGAAAGAAAGGAAGACGGAACCGGGTCCCGTCTTCCTTGCTTGAATTTCACGCAAGGCTCATCAATACTTACGTTTACGAGCTGCCTCGGACTTTTTCTTTCTCTTAACGGAAGGTTTTTCATAGTGCTCCCTCTTGCGAACTTCCTGAATAACTCCGTCCCTTGAGGTCTGCCTCTTAAATCTTCTGAGAGCGCTGTCCAGCGACTCATTTTCTTTTATCTTAACCTGGCTCATATGCGTATGTTCCCTCCCTCCGAAGTACGTTGAAGGTACAATTTCTCGAATACCCCGCCATTATATAACAGAATATATGCCGTGTCAAGGAAATTTTTATTTTTTGCAAACCGCCTGTTTTGTCAATAAAGGGCAGCGGTTCGCGTTTTATTTTGCAAGACCGCCAACGGTCATCATAAACTCGCCGATCTGTCCTCCGAACTCCGGCGCGCCCTCCATAATCAGCCTTCCGCTGCGTACCGCGTCGAGCATATCATCTATAGAAAGCAGGATGCCCAGCGCACTGTCCAAGCTGTCAAACTTCATTGTGAAAAACGGCATGGCGCGTTTGTATTCGCCCTTACCCGCCTTGCTTTTACCCGCCTTGACCCGCAGATATGCGCTCACCTCGGGACGCCCCTCGACAGCCCACGCGTAAACTCTGTCCGGACTTTTTACAGCCCAGTCGTGAACCGACTCGTGCCCGTTTTTATTGAGCGCGCTTATGCCCGTTGACAGAAGATAAAAGTAAAGCTTGACAAGAAGCAGCTTCGTTTCATCATCCTGCGGCACCGCCGTCAGTCCGAGCAGCGAAGCCATTTTAAGCAGCGCCGCCATAAAAGCTATAAATTCCTTTGTAAATTTTACAGCGCCTTTCATTTTCGGGAGCGTCGCCGGTCCGATTTTTCCCTTGAAAAAGGCGTTCATCGCCTCAACGCTCTTGAACTCAAGCTCTACGAACGGCTGGCTGCGCACCCTGTACGCAACCCTGTCGGTATGAACCAGCCATTCGTCGCCGTTCACCGTAAAATGCGTGGCGACTTTGCCCTCGGGCGAGTCAGGGTCAAGCGCGCTTACCTGAAATACGGCGTGAACCTTCTCGAACTTCTTTTTAAGCGAGGGAATGTCGGCAACGATGGTCTTGAGAAGAGGCAAGGCTGCACAAAGGAATATTTTGTTTGTATATGTTTCGTCTCTTGACGCCAAAGCAATCAGTCCTTTCCTTGTGATTTACCCCTAAACCTCATCATTCCAATCGTCGTCAAGCTCAAAGTCCATCTTCATAGCTTCTCTAATTGAGTTAATGATGCCGTTTGAGTCTATGCCAATTATCGACATAATATCCTCGTGAAGGCCTATCGGCGCGAACTCGTCCTGCAAGCCGAGCTTCTTAAAGGCACAGCCCTTGCCGCTTTCGACGACCACCTCGGCGACAGCCGAGCCTAACCCGCCTATTACGTTGTGGTCCTCGGCGGTAATAATACGGCGCGTTTCAACGGCGGCCTTTATAATGGCTTCTTTATCAATAGGTTTAATGGTGTGCATATTGATAACCCTGACCTTCAAGCCGTCCGCCTTATCAAGGAACTCGGCGGCTTGGAGAGCCTGGAACACGCAGGAGCCTGTCGCGATTACGGTTATATCCGTACCCTCGTGTACCGTCACAGACTTGCCAATCTCAAATCCGTAATCAAAGTCTTTGTAAAGAACCCTGTCAAAGCCTCTGTTCATCCGGATATAAAACGGACCCGGCGTGTTGTACGCCGCGGTGACGGCGTTGTACGTTTCATATCCGTCCGCGGGGCAGACTACCGTTAAATTGGGAATAGAGCGCGCTACGGCAATATCCACGATGGCGTGGTGCGTCGACCCCGCCTGACCGAAGGACGTTCCCGCGTGGGTGGCAATAACCTTCGCGTTTACGTTCTGATAACAAAGGTCTGTATGGAGCTGGTCAGCCGCCCGAAGCGACGCGAAGATTGAAAATGTCGAAAGAAACGGGACAAGCCCCGCCTTCGCCATACCCGCCGCCATACCGAACATATTCTGCTCGGCTATTCCGACGTTGAAAAACCTGTCGGGGAATTCCTGCTGGAACTCGCCGATTTTAGTGGATTTCGCGAGGTCTGCCGTGAGCGCCACAACCTCAGGGTGGGCGCGCCCCAAATCGACGAGCGCTTTTCCGTAATATTCAGACGTGGAAAGAGATGTGGAATCGACCGCGGTATATGTCATTCCTCCCGCCATGTTAAGCACCCTCCTTTTCAGCGCGTTGCACGCGCTTCTTATATGACTTTTCAAGCTCGGCCTTTGCCGCTTCATACTTCTCTTCGTCAAAGGCGCCGTAATGCCATCTGTAATCGTTCTCTATAAACTCAATTCCGCAGCCCTTCTTCGTGTTTGCGACTATCATAACGGGCTTGTCGGTCTTGTTCTCATAGGCGAAGTCAACGGCTTCGCAAATCTCTTTTATGTTGTTGCCGTCAATCTCTTTGACGATAAAACCGAACGCCTCCCACTTGTCGCAGAAGGGCTCAAGCTTCATTATATCCTCTGTTTTACCGTCTATCATACAGCCGTTGCGGTCTACAAAGGAGATAAGGTTCGTTACCTTGTAATGAGACGCCGTCATCGCCGCCTCCCAGTTCGAGCCTTCGTCACATTCGCCGTCGCCGAGGATACAAAAGGTCTTGTAATCTTTTTTTTGCAGCCTGCCCGCAAGAGCCGTGCCAACGGCGATAGACAGCCCGTGACCGAGAGAACCCGTCGACGCGTCCACGCCGCAGACCTTGTTGGCGTCAAGGTGTATGCCCATCTTTGAATTTGTGAGGTTAAAGGTTTTAAGCTGTTCGCTGTCGTTGAACCCAAGATCGCAAAGCAGCGGCGCGTAAGCGACGCCGGCGTGACCCTTGCTCAGAATAAGCCTGTCACGGTCCTCCCACTTAGGCTCGTCAACCTTGATGTTCATGTACTTATGGTACAGTACGGTCAGAATATCTAAAACCGACATTCCGCCTCCGATATGACCGCTGCCGGCCCAAAAAGTAGTGTCAAGCGTAAGGGCGCGAAGCTCGTTTGCCTTCTTTTCAAGGGCAAGCCATTCGGTTTTTGTCAATGGCATTCGTATTCCTCCTTAATTTTATGAGTTGCCGTCCCAATTACAGCTCGGGATGCTTTTTTCTTACCGCCTTGAACGCGTCCTCTGCAATTTCAACCGATTTTTTAATGTCCTCGTCGGAGAGCGCGGCGTTAATGAAGTGGTTGTGGTGGTTTGTTATGAAAATGCCTCTTTTGACGCACTCCTGAACCCAATCCTGATGTAAGAACAGGCTGTCGTCGTTAGCGATCCTCAAATAAAACAGCGCCGGTTCGCCCGATACGACAAGGTCGAAACCGTTGTTTATCGCCGCCGCCTTAAAACCGTCCGTAAGCTTTAAGCCTTTCTCGCGGAACATCGCGGGGGCGTCAAGCCTTTTCAGTTTGTTGATACAGGCTATGCCCGCCGCAAAGGGAACGGCGCTCAGCCAGTAGCTGCCCGTATAAGACAGCGCGCTCATTGCCGATTTCATAAACTCCTTGCCGCACAGGCACGAGATGTTCCAGCCGTTGGCAATAGCTTTGCAGAAGCATATGAGGTCGGCCTCGAAGCCGTAGTGGTGGTCGCTGCCCGCAAGGTCAAGCCTGAAACCGCAGCGAACGTCGTCCACAATGAGAACGATGCCCTTATCCGTACACAGTTTCCTGACCTTTTGCCAGTAACCGTCCGCCGGAAGCTGATTGTCGCAGAAATTGCCGTGCATATACGGCGTCGCGATAAACGCCGCTATCTCGTTTTCGTTGGCGGCGACAAGCTTCTCGAGCGCGTCAAAATCGTTCCAGTCCACATAAAGGTTGCTGGAAACGTCCTCGGGTATAATTCCGGGATAGTCAAGCTTTTGCGTCCAAGGCGCCACGCCGTGATAAAACCCGCTGACAAAAATTACCTTCTTTTTATGCGTGTGAGCGCGCGCCGCCATTATAGACGCCGTTGTGACGTCGCCCCCGTTCTTCGCGAAAAACGCCCAGTCCGCCGACGCCACGGTATCAACCATCAGCTCGGCAAGCTCTATCATCTTTACGGAAGGGGATGTGGTGCAGTTGGCGATTTTCGACTGTTCAAAAGCGGCGGCGTCAACCTCCTCGTCACAGTAGCCCAAAACGTTTGGTCCGTATGCGCACATATAATCAATATAATCGTTTCCGTCAACGTCGATAAAATGCGAACCCTTTGCGCTTGCTCCGAAAAGCGGGAAAGAGGATACGGGAATCATACATCCCTCCGCCGGACCGAGATGCCCGTAAACGCCGGAGGGTACAACCTTTGCCGCCCTTTCAAAATACTCGCGGCTCTTGTCGTGCTTATAAATTTTCATTGCCATTTTCAGTCCTCCTTTAAGCCAGATACAGGGCAACGCGGTCAAGCAGCCTGTTCAGGTTGTCAATCATTGAAATCATACCGCTCATTCTTATGCTGCCGTTGCCTATGCACGCCACGGCGTTGACGTTTCCGTCAAATAAATCGCGCGCAAGCTTCATACTTTCAAACTCCATAACGGCGCGCGGCTTCTCAGGCGGCTTTTTAACCCCTAAAATACGGTGGTCTCTCACGCGCAGCGTCGTCCCCGGTCCGCCGTTTATAAGTATCGCGATATCGCCGTCCACTATATGCTTTGCCGAAAACTTTCCGACCTCGTCGTTATTGGCTATCTGGGCAACCGCAACCGTAATGGTGTAGAGCATCAGCGAGGTGCTTGCCGTAAAAAACTCCTCATCGTCGAGCGCAGCGGGATCGGGGCGCATATATTTCTCTAAAATGTCCGTAAGCCGGGTAAACTCTTTGAGCAGGAATTTGATGTGGGTAAAGCCTTTCGAGGGGATAGGCGTAACGGTTCCGTCAACAAGCCCGTTGAATTTTTCGGGCGAGGAAAACGGAAGCTTGATATCGCATTTATCCGCGCCCTGCTCCATGCGGCATCTGCCGTTTTTAAAACGGAGCGTAGCGGACGGTCCCCCCTTAACCTCAAACCCGACGGAAACAGGTTTCTTTCCTTTAAGCACATTCGAAGCTTCGGGAACCAGTTCGCACAGGTTCTCAAGGGCGCCTAAGACCGCGTACATATTTATATACGCCATTGTTTTTGCGTCAGTCACGAAAGCATCCTCCTATCAGAACAATTTTATTTATTGTAGCAAAATAATCCTTCAAAGTCAAATTATTATTATAAATTTTACGCGTTTTGCCGTGATTATTTATATTTTATTTTTGGAAACCGTTGACAACTTTATTAAAAGCGTTATAATATTAGTGAATTAATATTCACCTACAAGGAGGATTTATTATGGACACAAGATTTTCTATTTCCAAATACCACGACGCCGCGGCGGTGACAAGGCAGCTTGACGAGCTAATCAGCAAGCCTATTTACACGATAAGACCTGACGCGCTGTCGGAATACGAGGAAAACTACTACGAAAAGAAATGCCAAAAAAGCAAGGCTATGATAGAAGAGGCGAGAGCTATCATACCCGGCGGCGTACAGCACAACCTCGCGTTCAACTACCCGTTCCCGCTCGTATTCACAAAGGCGGACGGTATGAAGCTCTATGACATCGACGGCAACGAATATTTCGATTTCCTTCAAGCCGGCGGACCCACCGTGCTCGGCTCCAACCCTCCCGAGGTCAGGGAGAAGGTTATTGACCTGCTCAATACCTGCGGTCCGTCCACGGGACTTTTCCACGAATTTGAGTACAAGCTCGCCAAAAAGATTTCAGACAGTATCGAAACTGTTCAGATGTTCCGTATGCTCGGCTCCGGTACAGAGGCGTGCATGGCGGCGGTCAGAGTCGCGAGGCTCGCTACGAAAAACAAAAATATTGTCAAAATGGGCGGCGCGTACCACGGCTGGAGTGATCAGCTCGGTTACGGCATACGTATTCCCGGCTCAAAATTCACGCAGGCGAACGGCGTCCCGCTGTATATATTCAAGCACACGCAGGAATTTTTCCCGAATGATCTTGACAGCCTTGAAAGGGTTCTGCGCGTCAATCAGTTCAGAGGCGGCACGGCGGCGGTATTCATGGAGCCGGTAGGACCCGAAAGCGGCACGAGACCGCTCGATTTTGACTTCAACAAAGGCGTTGAAAGACTTTGCCGCAAATACGGCGCGCTGTTGATTTTCGACGAGGTGGTAACGGGCTTCCGCATAGGTATGGCGGGCGCGCAGGGCTATTTCGGCGTATCTCCCGACCTCACTATTTTCGGCAAAGTGGTGGCGGGCGGCTATCCGGGCGCAGGCGGACTCGGCGGAAAAAGAGAATATATGAAATATCTCGGCGCGGGTCTTGACGGCAGCGCGAAAGTCAAAAAAGCGCTTATCGGCGGAACGCTGGCGGCGACTCCGATATCATGCGTAGCCGGCTACTATACGCTTGAGGAAATCGAAAAGCAGGACGCCTGCCGGAAAGCGGGTCAAATGGGAGACAGACTGACGGCGGGTCTTCAGGAAATTATAAAGAAATACAACCTGCCTTTTGTGGCGTTCAATCAGGGCTCTATCTGCCATCTCGAAACAGTAGGGACAATGCATTTCTCCATTAACTGGTGCAAGCTGTGGACTGTTCCGGGCGTGCTTTCCGCCACAAGCGAGAGAAAGAAGGAAATGGAGCATATGGGCGCGGCATATATGGCGGAGGGACTTGTCACGCTTGCGGGCAGCCGCCTTTACACGAGCGCCGCGTATACGCCCAAGCTTATTGACGAGGCGCTCGGGCGCTTTGACAATGTGTTCTCAAAAATCACCGTAAAGGCTCAGTAAGGAGGCGCGTTTATGGATATCGCACAGGCAAAGGAGCTTGTTATAGAAGCGGGAAAAAGGCTTTTGGAAACAGGTCTTATCGCGAGGACATGGGGCAATGTGAGCTGCCGCATAAGCGATACGCAGTTCGTTGTCACTCCCAGCGGCAGGCCGTATGAAACGCTCGTTCCCGATGAAATCGTGCTTGTCGGCATTGACGACCTTTCTTATGAGGGCGGCGTTAAGCCTTCCTCCGAAAAGGGTATCCACGCCGCCTGTTACCGGCTTCGCAAGGATGTAAACTTCGTTATTCATACGCATCAGCCGTTTGCGTCCGCGGTAAGCGCGCTGAGAGCCGACATCAATTACGTCCCCGACTTCGCCCGCGAAATCATAGGCGGCGACATTCCCTGCGCCTCATACGGGCTGCCCGGAACAGGAAAGCTTAAAAAGGGCGTCATAAACGCCCTCGGGCGCTCGGACTCGAAAGCCGTCATTATGGCACACCACGGCGCCGTATGCCTCGGAAGCGATTACGGGGAGTCCTTCGCCGTCGCCAAGGCTCTTGAAACGGTATGCGAGGGCTATCTCGCCGAAAGGTGCGCGCGGCTGGCGGGCAGCGTATGCGAAGGCTTCAGCTCGGTAAGGGAGTATGTTTCGGGCGTTTTCAAGGAGAATGAAAAATATGTAAAGGCTCCCGGTTTGTCCGCGGCAAAAAGCGAAAGGGTAGGGGGCTGCTTCTCTGTAAACGGCGAAGGCTCGGACGCCGCTGTCATCGATATAAAAAGCGGCGCGCTCGTGGGCGGCAGGGACGTGCCCGACACGGCCGATTTGCATATGGCGATTTACAGGAGCCGCAAGGACGTGAACAATATCATTCACTCAAAAAAGGAAGACATCGTCGCAGCCTCGCAAAGCGGCGGGAAGCTTCTGCCGCTGCTTGACGACTTCGCGCAGCTTGTCGGTCCCTCACTCAGATGCGCCGCTTTTAATCCCAACAGCACTCTTAAATCCTCGAAAAAAGTCGTAAAAAAGCTGAGAGGGAGAAACGGCGTGCTGCTAAAAGATAACGGGGCTTTTTGCTGCGCCGCGACAAAAAGCGACGCCGAAGCTGTCGAAATGGTTATAGACAAAGGCTGTAAGGCATATATAAGCGCAGCTTTTTGCGGCAAAACAAAACCCATAAATCCGATTGAAACGCGGCTTATGCGTTTTGTATACAAAAAGAAATATTCAAAGCAGGCCGATAAATAATTCTGATAAAAAACGGCGGAGAGCAAAAAGCTTCCCGTCGTTTTTTTTGTGCTCGCTAACAAACACGGTATTTTTTACAAATTGTTTACATTTTCACAATAATATGATAAAATAGTGTTGAAGATATTAGTAAAGGGGGTTTTTTTGATGTACAGATTTGTTTCCGTTCTTATTTTTCTTATCGTGGCTGTTTACGCCGTGTCTGTTGTCCTCGTCTACGCCCTCCCCATCTTCGGCTTTCAGTTTATAAAAGTTGAGTCTGATAATGCGGCTTTGGGGCTGTCGTCGGGGGACTCTCTGCTTGTTTTTCCCAAATCTATTGATAAAATCAAAGAGGGCGACATAGCCGTATACACAAAACAAAACGGAGCCTCGGACATACGAAAAGTATCTTCGGTTTCCGTTTCGGCAAAAATCGTTACGGTCATTATCGCCGAAAACAAAATAAAGAATATAACCGAAACCATCCTTCACCAGAACATACTCGGAATTAAAATCATACGGCTCTCCGGCTGCGCGGGGCTTATCGGCTTTCTTAACAATTATATGGGGAAAATAGTCGCCGCTTTAATCCTTGCCGTATTCCTTATAATCAGGTTCGGTCTCGGAACCGCTAAAAAGAGAAACGCTTAAACATCAAAGAGCCGTCTTTGCGCAATACCGCGTTAAAAATTCTCGGAACACAAAAATTTAACAGGAACCGGCGCGCTGCCAAAACGCGCCGGTTCTTTTTATTTGTCTAAAATATGTTATTCTTCTATTTTAGCCTTGCGGGAGTTAATCTTTTTAAGCGTTTCGGCGTCGAACTTTGCGCGTCTGTCATAGGTGAATATCCCGTTTTGCTCCTGCTCCACGTCCGTAAGCTGCGTATAGCAGAAACCTATCATCTTTCCGTTGTCGAGCAGGGCGTTTGTCAGTCCCTCATACCTTTCAAGGAATTCCTTCTCCGTCTCAGGTGCGTTTCCGTAGCCCCACGCCTTCTTGTCTCCCTTTTCCAGGCTCCACTTTATTCCTCCGTACTCGCTCATAAAAACAGGCTCGCCGTTATATTGCTGACGGCTGATATCCGTGAGCGCAACCCGGTCATAAAGCACGTCCTCTGTCATCAGCTTGCTGTAATTATCGCGGAAGGTCTTCGGATTTTGATCATAGTTGTGTACGTCGTAAATATCGGTCTGGACATGATAGTTGCCGCTCGTGTCGATGCACGGGCGTGTTTTGTCATATGCCTTCGTTACCGTATATACGGTTCGGATTATTTCGTTATCCTGCCTTCTGCCCTTGTAGTCCCACGTTTCGTTGAACGGGCACCAGCCTATTATAGCGGGGTGGTTGAAATCTCTTTTCAGGGTATCGAGCCATTCGGGCAGAAAATACTTTAAGGAGCTGTAATCGGTTATGTCTATGCCCCAGCTGCCGTGCTCGCCCCATACCATATAGCCGAGCCTGTCGCAGTGATACAGGAAGCGCGGCTCGAAAATCTTTTGATGAAGCCTTGCCCCGTTGAAGCCCGCGGACATTGAAAGCTCAATATCCCTTACAA
>CAZQXZ010000001.1:63096-79153 GCA_964597515.1 uncultured Eubacteriales bacterium
CTCGGTGGGCGCTGTGTAAATGCCGTCCGGATAAAAGCCCTGGTCAAGAACCATACGCATAAACACACATTCCCCGTTGAGCAAAAACCTGCCTTCGGACAGCCTGACCTCACGCAGCCCGAAATAGCTTTTTACGCGGTCCCCGCAGAAGCTCAGCTCCAAGTCGTAAAGACCGCCAGAGCCCTGCTCCCAAAGGTGTTTTTCGGAAAGCTCAAGATTGCAGTATACTGTGCCGCCGTCATAGGCTTTGACGGAAACCTCTCCCGTCTCCCTGCCGGCGAAAAACGCTTTTGCCCCGAAGGTACCCTCTCCCTCAAGCTCGGCTTCAATGAGCACTGACGTCTTTTCGGTGTTCGGATAGTATCTCACGTTCTTAATATAGTTTTTCGGCACAAATTCAAGATATACCGTCTGCCATATGCCCGTGGTCCTCGTATAGTCGCATTCGTGGGAGTCGTACAGCTCGCTTTGCTTTCCTCTGGCTTGCATAGGGCTTCTCGTATCGTCAACGGCGCAGACCGTCACCGTATTTTCTCCCTCTTTTAGAAAAGGCGTGATATCAAATGAAAACGCACAGTAGCCCCCGTAATGTGTTCCCACCTTCCTCTCGTTGACATAGACGGTCGCAAAAAAATCCACCGCCCCAAAGTGTAAAAACACACGGTCTTGAAGCTGTTTCTTCGTAATGCTTACGGCGCGCCTATACCATACCGCCGCCATAAAATCCTTGTTGCCTACGCCTGAAAGCCCGCTTTCGGGACAAAACGGCACAATAATTTCCCCCGAAAGCTTCACGCCGTCTTTGAAAAGACCTCTCTCTTCTCCCGAGTTGCCGCAGTCAATCTCAAAATCCCATCTTCCGTTGAGGTTAAGCCATTCCCCTCTTTGAAAAATCGGATTTGGATGCTCGGGTCTTGGTATACCGTTCATCTTTTTTTGCCCTCCCGTTAAATATTTATGTAAGGTTTCTTCTCCAATGAAACAGATACTGCTGCGCTATGCCCTCATAGCCCGCCGTACATTCCGGCAGTCCTTCGGGATATGTTTCGGACAAAATCCTTTTTACCCAGACGTCCTTCGGAAACGATTCGAGACGGTTAAAGCCGTAAAGCAGCGCGCAGTCCGCAACCTTTTCGCCCACTCCCTTGATTTTCATCAGCTCGGCTTTGACCTCCCCGGCGGCAAGGTTTTTAATATTATTCAGATTAACCTCCTTGCCGTTTACCTTGCCGGCGGCATCCGCGATATATTTCGCGCGAAAGCCCGCCCTGACAGGCGCAAGGTCGTCCGCGCAAAGTCCCGAAAGCTCCTTTGCAGACGGGAAAGCCCACGCTTCGTCTGAAATCTGTTTCCCAAAGTGCATACAGAGCCTGTCTATAATACCCTTTATCCTCGGAATGTTGTTATTTGACGAAATAATAAAAGAGCAGAGCGCCTCCCAGGGCTCCTGTTTTAATATACGGATGCCGTAATATTCGCGGCAGGCTATATTCAAGGCGGCGTCCCCCATAAACAAACTCACGATTTCACGGTAATTTGTTTCAAGGTCAAAATAATTTATCCAAAACGGCAGGTCTTCTTTTTTCGCGCCGTGAAAAATCAGCTTACCGCCGTCCTCTGACGCGCAAAGAGCTTTATCCCCCGCGACTCCGCGCCAGACGCGCCCGCTTTTGTTCCAGCGAAAAGCCTGTCCGCAGTCAAGCGACAAAGCCAGCGAAAAGCACTCTATATCGGACAGTATTATATCGCCGTCGACAAAATCAATTTTCATATTCGCACACCTGATTAATTTTCTGTAAAAATTCTCTTCTTTGTACAAGTTTTTATATAACTTTTATGCATCTTGCACATTGTATAAAATACACATTGATTTTCGCGCAAAACAGAGTGTTTCCTTGTTTCCCCCGAGTATAACAGGTAAAGCAATTACAACCCTTTGTATTAAACGAAGGCAAACTGACAATTGGCAATTTTTGTCATAATAAGGCGAACATCGCTTCAAATATGCTGTTTTAGTGCAGGTTATAAACAGTTTCAACATAGTTATGAACAATTTCCCGTGAGAAATCATTATACCAAAAGTATATTTTTCTTATCGGAATTTTGACGGACGCGTTTTTTTCACACATCTTTAACCTTTTCTTTTTCTGTGCTTGTACGGTAAAAACGGCGTATATTTGAATTGTTTCGGCAAAACATAACTCTGAAAAACAATTTATTGCGAAACAGGCGGCAAACTGAAAAATAATCGGCAAAAACGAAAAGCGCCAAAACATTCTGTCACAGTATCCGGACGCTTTTTTGCCGCCCTGTAACGTTTGGACGGTCGGGCGCATATAATGTATTTTGCGCCCGCAAAGTGTGAAAGGAAAAGCGAAATGATAAAAGGGGTCAATAAACAAGTCGTTGAAATCAATGAAACGGGGAATGAGTATTTTGAAAAAGCGATTTTCTTCGTCCGTCCCGAATACAGCGGTTTAGGCGAGGGCAAACTGCGTGAAAAGGCTCAGAACGCCATAGACAAAACAGCCCGCGCGCCTAACGGCAAAAACAAAAAAACAAAAAACAGACCGGCGGACGCCCTAAAACTTATTGCGGCGGCCGCGGGGGGCGGCACTGTAACTGCCGCTATCCTGCTTCTGGTTAAATAAATTTACAAACAAGCCTTGATTTCGCCTGCTGACAGGCTTAATCGGGCTTTTTTCTGGAGCGGAAGACGGGAATCGAACCCGCACCGTCTGCTTGGGAAGCAGAAGTTCTGCCACTAAACTACTCCCGCATCGTAAAACAGTTTACCATACCGAAAAACAAAATGCAAGGCTGAGTTTTGTCCTTTCTATTGAAATTTTTTCTTATATTATGTATACTTGTTTCAGATATCAGCGGCAAAAATAATCTTAACGCAAAGCTTTTTTCCACAGTGTAACATCGCTCTCGAAAGGACGGCTCAGCTTATGAAAAAACCCATTACCCTTCCCCCGAGGCTTATCAGAGTCACAAACCATTATAAAAGATATGATATCGAGGTGCCAAAGGAGCTTCTTGACAAGCGCGCGATAAGGCCGGATTTGCGCTCTTTCGCGTATCCTCTCCCGCAAAGAAAGGGCGAATACACCTGCTTCGCCGAGGGCAGGGGCGGCGTTATGTGGTACGGCTCGGGCGGCGGCGTTACGCGCTATTGCCCGAACGCCGGCTGCCTTGAGGATATTATGATGTATTTCAGCGCGGACAGGGACCTTCTTGACAATAACGTCAAAACGCTGCTCGCAGACGGCGACGGCGTCTGGGTGCTGACAGAGCAAGGCGTCACGCATATAGATATGAAGCTCATAAGCGGCGAGGAAAAGGCAAAAATGCTGACCGACGAAACCCATGCATATGTAGCGCGCCATGATATGGTCAGCCAAAGGGATTTGTCAAAGCCGCGGGATATAAGGTCCGGCGTTCCTTTCGGACATTCCGACAATGACGGCGGTTTTACGGCAAGCTTCGCGATTGGCGAGATATTCAGATACGCCACGCTGAAAAAGGAAAACGGTCCGCTTGACGGCGAAACCCGAAAGGCGAGAATATCGGCTTTTAACGCGAGCGAGGCGGCTCTGCTTCTTATGTACCTTCCCGGAAGGGGCGACGGCTACGTCGCGAGGACTTATGTCACAAGCGCGGAGCCTGTTCCGGACGATGGGCTGTTTTTCAAGAAAAACGGTCAAACGGCCGTCTGCATAAGCACGACGGCGGCGCGCAGAAGGGGAATGGTCGGTTTTGAGGTAAAGGCGGACGCGCCTGTTCCGGAGCGCCTCTCGAAGCACTACCGCGACGAGGGTTTTTCGGATACCGATATCACATATAAGGGCGATACCTCAAGCGACGAGATAACGCTTCACTTCCTGCATATTCTCGTGGCGCACGAATTCCTCGGAGCCGACGACGCCGAGTACGACTCTCTGCTTTGCGAAGCCGCGAAAAACACGCTCGCACACATAATCGAACACGGCTATCAGCTCCACGAATGCGACGGCAAGCCTACGACGTGGGCAAAATGGAATATTGAATATTTTGATAGCGGCACAGGCTATGCCGACGGCGGTTTAAACAGCGTCGAGCTTATGATGTACCACCGCGTCGTCATGCATATAACGGGCGAGAGCGGCATATGGCAGGAGTCCTTGGACAGGCTCGTCTCTATGGGCTATGCCGAGCTGCCGAAAACCCATAACACAAGGTTCTTCCAATCAGCGCTGAGAGGCGGGCTTGACGTCCGCGAGGACTTAATGTTCGGCGACAACGCGCTTTGCGTCTGCGCCTACTGGGGTCTTATTACCCTTGAGCCGCAGGGAGAGCGCAAGGAAGCGCTCAAAAACGGCTTTAAGTCCTGGCGGGACAAGATAGCCCGCGAGCATAACCCGGGCTATGATTTCCTGTTTTTACTCTGCTGCCCCGAGGAGGAGGACTCCTACGACTGGGATTTCTGCGCCAAATGGTTCGGCCGCCACAATGTCTCGCGACTCGCCTCGGGGGTCTCTCTCGACAGAAGGCTTGACATCCCGAAAAAAATCTCTATGGGCGGCTATGAGGAAACCTCGTTTTTACTGATGCCCGACGAGCGCTTCATCAGCAAATACGACCGCAACCCCTTAGAGTATAAAAACGAGGACAGCGGCGGCGTATTCTGCGTCGAAAGCTGCTATCCGTACACGTTCGCTTATTGGATAGGGAGATATTTCGGCTTTATCGCGAAATAACATTGACGAAAGGAAATACATATGGACAAAACCATACATCTCATAGGCAACGCTCATCTTGACCCCACATGGCTCTGGCGCTGGCAGGAAGGCTGCTCGGAGGTGCTGCAAACCTTCCGCAGCGCGCTTGACAGACTAAACGAATACAGCGACTTTGTCTTTACCTGCTCGTCGGCGGCCTATTACAAATGGGTTGAGGAGATTGACCCGGAAATGTTTGAGGAGATACGCCACAGGGTAAAGCAGGGGAGATGGGTGCCCGTAAACGGCTGGTGGGTGCAGCCCGACTGCAATATGCCGTCCGCGGAAAGCTTCGCGCGCCAGGCTCTTTACAGCCAGCTTTACTATTACGAGAAATTCGGTAAAATCTGCCGTACCGGATATAACGTAGACTCCTTCGGTCACAACGGCATGATGCCGCAGCTTCTTAAAAACGGCGGAATGACCTTTTATGTGATGATGCGCCCGAATAAGCGTGAAAATCCGGACGCCCCGCAAAACCTGTTCTGGTGGGACAGCGCCGACGGCTCGCGCGTCCTTACATACCGTATTGCGTCGGGCTACGCGACTTCCGGCGCTATGTCGCTTACGAAGGATATCTCAACTCTTACCGAGGCGGCAAACGAAACGGGTCACGGTATGATGCTGTTTTACGGAGTCGGCAACCACGGCGGCGGTCCGACGAAAAGCGATTTGAATTTTCTTCTTTCCAATATGAAATCCGAAGGCTTCTGCGAGCTTGAATTTTCCTCTCCCGACGATTATTTCGCGGCTGTTTGCCAGCAAAAGCTTGACCTGCCCGTTTGGGTGGACGACCTTCAACACCACGCGAGCGGCTGTTACAGCGCGACCTCTCTTATAAAGCGGCTAAACCGCAAGGCGGAAAATCTGCTTGCCGCGGCGGAAAAATGGGATACGATCGCCGCCGTCGATTTCGAGGGCGCGCCCTGCTCCGCGAAGTTTAAGGAGGCGTGGCTCGATATCTGTTACAACCAATTCCACGATATAATGTGCGGCTGTTCAATTATGGAGTCTTACGAGGACGCCGAGGATTTCGCCGGTCACGCCAAAACTATTGCCGCGCGCGCGTACAACAACGCAATTTTGCGTATATCAAGGAATATTGACACATGGCTCGACGGCGTTTCCGACGCCGCACATGAGGAAATACGCCACCACACGGGCGCGAACCTGAATTTTCCGCGTCCCGTAGTCGTGTTTAACCCGACCTCTTATTTCATTGAAATTCCTGTTAAAACAAATCATCCGTCGGCGTCCGTGACCGACTGCGAGGGCAACGCCGTCGCGTTCCAGAACGTCCGCTCCTCGCGCTCGAACGACACCCATCTTGACACGGCTTTCTTAGCGTGCGCGGAGCCTTTGGGATACAGTGTCTACTGGCTGACGCTCGACGCCTCGCTGCACGCCGAAGATTTGGTAAAGCCCGCGCAGGAGCTGACGCTTGAGAACGAGTTCCTGAAAGTTGAATTCGACAGGGACACCGGCTATATCAACAGTTTTGTAAATAAACGAAGCGGTACGCAATACGCGAAAAACAAGTTTTTAGCCATTCCCACCGTCATAAACGACGACGATACGGACACCTGGGCGCACAACCGTTTCATGTTCCACGAAATCAAAGGGCTTATGGAGCTCGTCTCAATCGAAAAGGTTGAGGAGGGCGCGCTGCGCTCTCTGATCCGTACAAAGCACAAATTCAACGAGTCCTATCTTATACAGGAATTCATCCTCGCCAAACGGCAGCAAACTCTAAGAGTGGAATGCAAGGCGTTATGGCAGGAGCGGTTCACAATTCTTAAAATGGCGTTCCCGCTTGACGGAAACGATCCCGTTTCTACATATGAAATCCCTGCCGGCTTTATAAAAAGACCTGTAAACGGCGAGGAGGAGCCTTCGTTAAGCTGGGCTGACCTGACGCTCAGTCTCGAAAGCGGCTCGCGCGCCGGACTTACGGTTATGAGCGACTCAAAGTACAGCTATGACTTCCCGGGCAGCGAGCTGCGCCTTACTTGCCTGCGCAACGTGATTTTCGCCGACCATTATTCGGGGCGCCCCGACGCCAACTTTAATTTTACGGACGAGGGGCTTTTGCGCTTTGTCTACGGCATATACGCGCATGAGGGCGAAGCTGAAACGAGCGACGCGGTAAAGGAGGCTCACCTTCTCAACAACCTCTCCAATATCGCCGTCGTCGCGGAAAGCTATCACAAGGGCGTTCTTCCCCAAAAGAAATGCTATATGTCGGTCAACGCCGAAAACGTCCTCGTCACAGCGGTAAAGCTCTGCGAGGACAATTCGGGCGACCTTATCATACGGCTGTACGAAACACAGGGAAAACCCTCGCGCTGTATGCTTATGAGCGAGCTGTTTGACAACGGCTTCTGGTTCGACATAGGCAAAAACGAAATCAAAACCTTCCGAGTCGGCAAAAACGGCAAGGTTTTGGAGGTCAACTTCCTCGAGGGTATAACGAGATAAAAAGGGCGGTTTTTATGAAGTATGAAATCTTACCGATGAGCGCATCAGAAACCTGCGAATTGACAGGGATCTGACGCAGGAGGACATTGCTCAAACGCTCGGAATAAAACACAAAACACCTATTCGCAATACGAAACGGGTGTTTTAAGGTATCCGGTTGACGTTTTTGTAAAATTGGCTTTATTTTATAACACAAGCATGGACTATCTTGCCGGTATTACGGACAATCCGGCTGCGTATAAACGAAACGGCTGCCCAAAAACAGCCGCGCATATGCCTTTTAACGCAGATTATTAAAAAACTCGCTCATCAGCTTTGCGCATTTCGCCTCGTTTACGCCGCCTTCGTACGCGGGGCGAAAGCTTTCCGGCAGAGCAAACAGGTTGACGGCGCTGCCCGCGGCGCCGTTCTTTTTGTCATAGGCTCCGAAAAACACCTTTCTGATACGCGCGTTTACGGCGGCTCCGGCGCACATCGGACACGGCTCCAAGGTAACGTACAGCTCGCACTCCCACAGACGCCAGCCGCCCAATGCCGCGCACGCGCCGTTTATCGCCTCTATCTCGGCGTGACACAGCGCGTTTTTATTTTTTTCTCGCCTGTTTCTGCCCTTGCCCACTATCGTGCCGTTTCGGACGACGACGGCGCCCACGGGAACCTCGCCGTCTTCAAGCGCCTCGCGCGCGAGCTTTATCGCCTCTGCCATAAAAGTATTCGCGCTCATAGGTTTTCACTCATCACGTCTGATATTGTTATCCCGAGGTACAGCAGAGCCATTACGAAGAACAGCGGCTGGAATATAAACGCCCTCGCCTTCTGAGACGGCTCTAAATATGCGGGCGTCTTTTTTAGCGAGCCGTTTTTGGACATTATTATGAGCAGCATGGCGATAAGCGCGGCTATTCCGATTGAAACGGTCATTGCCATATCAATAAAGCCCGCCCTGCTCTCGGGCAGCGCGTCAAACAGGACAGATTCCGCGCAGCTGAACGCGTTGTTGAGAAAATGTACGATAACAGACGGCCAGATACTGTTTGTCTTGCAATACACATATCCGAGCACAAGACCCGCCATAAACGCGAAAGGGATTTGCACGGCGTTTGCGTGAAGCAGCGAAAACACGAGAGAGCTCATAACAATGGCGAAGCCGTCGCCGTATTTGCGTATCGATTGTAGCAAAAACCCTCTTACCGCGAATTCCTCCGTCAGCGCCGGCACCACGGCCGTTTTAACGAACAGCAGAGCAATCGCCGCCCATTCTATGGGAGTTTCATACTCGTCATAAGGCAGCGTTACCCCGAAGCTGTTAAAAATATAGGATATCCAGTTGGTAATATAGCTCGCAAGAAGGCAAAGTCCAAAGCCCATTACTATAAGCGACGCCGTATAAAGAGCGCCTCTCGGCTTAAAAAAGCTGTCAAGACTCGCCATATTCCGTCTTTTCGCGAACAAATAGATAATAAAAAACGGTAATCCCACGGCAAATACCGAATATATGATTTCCAGCCCCGACTTAAAATAATAGTTGCTCTCGTAAAGCGTCCATACGGTTTCGTCTCTGATTGCCAAAGCAAGTATAAACTGCGCGGCAATATACCCGAGCATACAAAGCCCCGAAATCAGGGCAAGCCTTTTTATGCCCGCCCTTTCTTCAAGGCGCGCCCTAAATCTTTCGTCAAACGGGTAATGCGCGGTATAGCCCGCCGGCGCGTAAACGCTCTGAGGGGTAGGATAAGAGCGGGTAGGCGCGTAATCACGGGGCTGATTGTACTCTTCGCCAGAAGGCGGGGGAGTGTTGTAATCCTGCATCATAAAATCTCCGATGTATACTCTTTTTCGTTGAGCTTGATATTTAGTATACCAATAGTTGCGTGAAAATGCAATGAATAAATTGTGTGTCCTTAGGTGTATACAACAATATGTAGTGGTTGCCAATTTAATCGCGATAATGTATAATTATTTTATCGTAAAATGACGGAAGGGTCTGTGTGATATGCTTAAAAAAACATATAAGCTCAAAATTTGCGGCTCGGATTATATAATTTCCGCTGAAGAAAGCGAAGAATATATGCAAACGCTCGCGGGCGAGGTCGATGAAAAACTGAGAAAAGCTCTGCATAACGGCAGGCTTTCAAACACTCAGGCCGCTATTTTCGTGGCTCTCGAGCTTGCGGACGAGGCTAAAAAAGCAACCGCCGCCGCCGACAATCTGAGAGGTCAGCTCAAGGATTATCTTGAGGACGCCGCAAAGGCGAAATCCGAACGCGATTTCTATAAAAGAGAAGTCGAAAGGCTTAAAATGGATGATGAAAAGAAACCTAACTCCGGTATCTGGGGAAACTGATATGAAGCTTAAAATAAAAAAAGTCCGCCCCTGCGCCAAGGTACCCGTCAGGGCAACTTCCGGCAGCGCGGGGCTTGATTTGTGCGCCGCGACAGAGGAAAAAATCGAACTTTTGCCGGGAGGGAGCGCGGTTGTTCCGACCGGACTCGCCATTTCCCTGCCTTCAAACGATTATGTTGCTCTCGTGTTTCCGAGAAGCGGTCTTTCCGTAAAGCACGGAGTGGGTCTGCTTAATTCGGTAGGCGTTATAGACAGCGACTATCGCGGAGAGATTTCGGTGGGTCTTATAAATCAGTTCGGCGTGCCGTATACCGTTGAACCGGGCGAAAGGATTGCGCAGCTTGTCGTCATACCCGTCGTCATTCCGGAGCTTGACGCGGTGGACGAGCTTGACGAAACACGGCGAGGCGCGGGCGGCTTCGGCTCCACAGGCAAAAAATAACTCATCGGAATACTTAGATTTAATCTATAACTTGCCACTTCCAACTTAATCAATTGCCAACCGCAGGTTCCCAAAACTTGCAACCTGCAACTTCCAACTTGCAACTTAATCAATTAGGGGGAATAGTATTGAACAAACTGAAGCCCGTCCTTGAAAGCATTAAGGGTATAAAAACCTATTGGAGTTACCCCGCGCCCGGCAAATATATGCCGTATAAAGAAATCCTCTCGTATTCGGGGGGCGGCATCGGCGTCTATTTTGTTATAGACATCGTAAATAAAATGCTCCTGTCAACGAGCAACGTACTTATCGGAAACACAATAGGGATTGATTCGAGACACCTTTACATTATGTATATAATCGCCGTAATCTCGAGCTTTCCGCTGACGGCGCTGCGCGCGAGCATCATTGACAATACGCGGGGCAAAAAGGCAAATACCGCCCTTACCTGATTAAAATGGGCGTACCCTGCACCATTATGGCAATCGCTTTCGTTTGGGTTCCGTATGAAAGCGAAAATATTACATATTTCACGAAATGCGTCATTATCCTGCTTTTCAATTTCGGCTTTCAGTTTTTCTTCAGCTTTTTCAAGGAGTCTTACGAAAACCTTATACTCGTCCTTTCTCCCGACTCTCAGGAGAGGACTAACGTGCTGGGCATTAAGTCCGTAATATATTCGCTCGCCCCGAGCATTATCAATGCCGTAACGCCCGTCCTCGCCCAAAAATATTTTGACAACGATATGACTGATATCAACCTTTACCGCTATGTTTACCCGCCTCTCGCCATCGTCGGCATTCTTCTTTCCGTCATCGTTTTTGTCAATACGCGTGAAAAGCTTATACTCGCGAAGACGCACGTCGTCAAGGTCAAGTTTTTTGACGCGTTAAAGTCTGTGGCGAAAAATAAATATTTCTGGATTATCTCGCTGGCGGGCTGGCTCGGTTTTCTTGAAACCTTTTACGCGAACATCCTGTTCTGGCTGTATCAGTATCAGGGAGCCTGCTCGGGAAACCAGTACGGTCTGATCGTTACGATTTACGGCAACGGCTCGCTTTGGGGAATGCTTCTCGCTCCGTGGGCGATAAAGCGCTTCGGAAAGAAAAAGGTTCTTGTCGTCACCAACCTTTTCAACATTATTTTTATAGCCTGTCTGTATCCGAGCCTGTCAAATATCTGGACAGTGCTTATTTTCCTGTACTTAAACGCAATTGTCAGCGCGTTCGCGCATGTTCTCGACCCGTCTATACAGGGCGATATAAGGGATTATCAGCACTACATATCGGGCGAGAGGATAGACGGTATGTTCTCCGCCGTAGGTCTTATCGGCAGCGTCGTCAGTATGGTTACGAGCGGCGTTCTGCCCTTCGTATACAAAAACCACGGCATATATTCCGGAAACGGCTGCGCGAACCCGTATGACATTCTTTATAACGAAACCGTTTTTAAGAGCCTAATGTCCTCGCTCATACTGTTCTCAGTCGTCGGCGCGGTCATGAACGTGCTTCCTTACTTTTTCTATGATTTGACCGAAACGAAGCAGAAGGGTATAGTCAAAATTCTTAAAATCCGCGCTTTCTTCGAGGATTACGCAAACGGCGTCAGGGATGAGGAGTCGAAAAAAGAGCTTCGCTCGATAATTACCGACGCCCAAAATACCGCCGTTCTTGAACAAACGCCTTTGAACTCCTCGCTAAAAGCGCAGGGAAAAAAGGCGTACAGGCAAGCCGTCGTTCAAAACAGAGAGGTTGAGATTTCGCGGCTTGTCCTTGAAGAAATCGAAAAATATAACAATCCTGTATATGCCGCCAAGCTTGCCGACTCGCACCGCGTGCTGTCTATGGGTCTTTCCGGCTTTACGGATATCGACAAGAACGAGCTTGCCGCCGCAAAAAAATTGCCTTCTTTCTCGCCCGAGGAAAAGGCGATAAAAAAGCAGAGCGTCGCGCTCGCCAAGGCGAGATTGAAAAGCAAAAAGAGCGCCCTGAAACATTTTCCAAACGGTATAGAGGAATTCGACGACGCCGTCTTCACGCTGCTCTATGGCGAGGAAGATAAAATAGAGGCGCGCCTTGACGAAGCGTACAAAGCGTATTATAGCGCAAAAGAAAGCAAGGATAAGGAAAAAACGGCGGCAGCCAAGGCACACCTCGCCGCCGTCAAGCATGAGCGTGACGAAATAACGCATAAAATAAACAACACCGAGGACGAAAGCTCACGGTACCACAAAATAGCGAAGCCTTATCTCGACAGCAAAAAGATGGTCGAACAGGCACAGGGGTATGCGTTGATAGATGAGCTTGTCGCCGTAAATGAGTAATATAATTTAAAAAACGCTATGCGGATTTAAGTTGCAAGTTGGAAGTTGCAGGTTGCAGGTTTTAGAACCTGCGGTTGGCATTATAATAGCAGCGCTTATTCACTGTTCAATAACAAAGGACTCAAATCACAATCACGGTTTGAGTCCTTTGTTTTGTTTGTTTATGAATTATAATCGGGTGCGGAGCTTGTCCCGCCCATAATTTGCCATTCTCAATTTATTTCAACCGCTTGCGTTTGAAACAATCAGCGCGGCGGCGGTGACAATATACGCGGCGGCGAACAGCAGCGCGAGAACAACCGCGGTTAAAATCCTTTTAGCCGCTTCCCCGCGTTTGACCTTCAAGCTGTCGCCAATCAGATATTTGCCGTCTCCGGCGGTTCCGGGATACCGCTTGGCGAAGCCGTAGTAGCTTTTTCTTTTAATCACGTTTTCGGGATTTGCATTTTTTCTGTTGTTCATATGCTCTTAATTCAGGCGGCGTCCGCGGGCGGCGCCTGTGCTTCTGTTGACGGCTCGGTTTTTTGTGTTTGGGCTTCGGTCTGCGTTTCAGCAGGCGCGTCCGTTGACGCCGGCTCGCTCTTTGCCGGCTCCGTCGGCGCGTCCGTTGTTTCCTCCGCCGTTATGGGAACAGGCAGGGTCTCCCCTTCGTTGATGTTCGCGGCGCCCGTAGACGGCACAGCCTTCGCCGTGCCGCTGCCCGTTCCTTTTGTCGAGCCTTTCAGTATGTCAATTATCGTTCTTCTTCCCTCTTTAAGAGCGATATTCGTCTGACCGTAAACGGCAGTCTGCAAGGCTTGCGCCGAAAGCGGAAAATCAACCGCCCACATCCATGTCGAGCCGGAATATCCGTACCTTGACTCCTCGGTGGGAATTTGCATGCTCTGCGTTTCATAGGCGTACCATTTCATCATCATCGCCTTTGTTCCGAGAGAAACTATCTCCTGATTTTTTAAATCCGTTGTAATATAAGGCAGCACGGCGTCAAGATAATTGTCAACCTGAGCTGCCGACGCCGTTGAAACTTTGTTAATAATGGCCTTGACTACCGCCTGCTGCCGTCTTGTGCGGCTTATGTCGCCGTCTTTATCGCACTTTCTTATTCTGCAAAAGCCGAGCGCCTGATAGCCGTTTAGATGGACGTCCTCGCCGTATGGGATTTCGCTGTTAAAATAAGTTTTATAGTAATTTGCCTCATACTTGCGGACGTCTACGTTGACGCCGCCCATTTCGTCTATAAGCTTCTCGAAGGACGCGAAATTAACAGCCACATAATTATCCACTTCTATTTTGTAATGGTTTTCTATCGCTTTCATCAGGCAGCTCGCGCCGCCTATACTGCAAAGCGCGTTGATTTTGTTATATCCGGTCTTGCCGCCGTCGGTCTCATAATATACATACGCGTCCCTTAAAAACGACGCCATTGTAATTCTTTTGGTTTTTTTGTTCAGACTTACGAGCATAATGGCGTCAGTATTGCCGGAAAACTCGTTTTTTCTGCTGTCATACCCGATAACCAGAATGTTTAGTACGTTTTTGCTCGACATTACTTCGCCGCCGTTGGTCGCCCACTCCTTAACGCTTTCCTTAAAGCCCGTGGAGTTTAAGTCGGCGTCAATCGTGGAAAAGTCGGACTCCTCGTATATCAGGTCGTCAAACGCGGGTCCGTCAGAATTCTTTCCCGTGTTGAGCTTGCCGAGTTTTAACCCAACATATACCGCCCCCGCCCCCGCGACGGCGATAAGCACAGCTACAATGACGGATATGGTTACGACTGTCTTTTTCTTTTTGAAAAGAGGCTTTTTTCCTTTTGGCGCTTTTGGCTGCGAACCGTTTTCTATTGGGTTTAAATCCTCGCCGCCCTTCGCCGTCCGTCCGTCAATATTTTCCTCTGTTGCGTTTTCGTTTTGGTTTTCGTTTTCATTCTGAGGGTCAAAGTTATATATGCCGTCTGAATTACTCATTACAGCTCCTCCGTATCCTTTTCAGTTTCTCTTTCTTCGCCGTCCGGCTTTTCTGTTTCGGTTTCATCCTCAAATTCGTCCGCGTCCGTTTGCTCGGTGTCGCGCGGTGTTCTTGAAAGAGTGGCTACTTTTTCGCCCTCGTTGACCTTCATAACGATAACTCCCTTTGACGGCCTTGCGCACTCCCGTATGCTGTCGGCGGGTATTCTTATGATTATTCCGTCCGTCGAGATGATGATAACGTCGTCGTCGTCGTCCACTACGCGTATGGCGGCGACTTCGCCGTATTTTCTCGTCTTATAGTTGATAAGTCCCTTTCCGCCCCTCGATTGGCGCCTGTAATCGCCCTCGCCGCTTCTTCTTCCGTAGCCGGTTTCGCTTACCGTAAGGACCATACCGCCCTCGCGCAGCACGGACATTCCCACGACCTCGTCTCCCAAAGAGAGAGTAATGGCTTTTACGCCCCTTGCGGTTCTGCCTATTGGTCTGCAGTCCTTTTCGCCAAAGCGTATGCTCATACCCCTTCTTGTCGCCACAAGAAGGTCGTCGCTCCCGTCAGTAAGCTTAACCCACGCCAGCTCGTCGTCGTCGTCAAGGTTGATGGCGATAACTCCATTTTTTCTGACGTTTCTGTATTCGTTCAACGCTGTTCTCTTGATTATTCCCTTGCGCGTCACCATGCAGAGGTATCTTTCCTCCTCTGTTTGCGGAACCCTCATCATCGCCGATATTTTTTCATCCTGCCCGAGCGGCAGAATATTGACGATATTTATTCCCTTGCTCGTGCGGCTGCCCTCTGGTATCTCATAGCCTTTGAGCCTGTATGTCCTGCCCTTCGTGGTAAAAAACATAACAAACTCGTGTGTGGAGCACATAAACATCGTCTCCGCCACGTCGTCCTCGCGGCGGGTCATTCCCTTAATTCCTCTGCCTCCGCGTTTTTGCTGTTTATATTCGTCGATATTCTGCCTTTTAATATACCCCATTGTCGTATAAGTAAACATACACGTTTCTTCGGGTATAAGGTCCTCTATATCGACTTCGCCGCTGACGTTTTCAATGACGGTTCGTCTTTCGTCGCCAAATTTACCGGCAACAGCGCCAACCTCTGTTTTAATTATTTCAAGCACCTTCTCGTGCGAGCCTAAGATTTCAAGGTATTCGGTGATTTTAATCCTCAAAGCCGCGACCTCGTCCTCGATTTTAGATCTTTCAAGCCCCGTCAGCTGCCCAAGACGCATCTGAACGATTGCCTGCGCCTGAACATCGTCAAACCCAAAGCGCTCCATAAGCCTTTCCTTGCCGACGGACTGGTCCGGAGAATTTCTTAAAATTTTGATAACCTCGTCGATAAATTCAAGCGCCGTCAAAAGTCCTTCAAGTATATGAGCGCGCTCCTCGGCCTTTTTAAGGTCAAACTCGGTGCGCCTTACGATTATGCGGCACTGATAATCTATATACTGCTGTAAAATCTCTTTAAGCGACAGCACTTTCGGTTCGCCGTCTACAATCGCGAGCATAATTATGCCGAAGGTGGTCTGCATCTGCGTATAGGTAAAGAGCCTGTTTAGGACGACCTGCGGATTTGCGTCACGCTTTAAGTCGATATCTATCTGCATGCCCGTTCTTTTTGAAGAGTAATCGTTTATATCGGAAATTCCGTCTATTTTTTTATCTTTAACAAGGTCTGCAATGGACTCTATAAGCCTCGCCTTGTTGACCAAATACGGTATTTCGGTAACG
>CAZQXZ010000002.1:0-11080 GCA_964597515.1 uncultured Eubacteriales bacterium
AAAATTTCTTTTATCAATAGATGGTTAGTGATTTGGTGCGAGAGACGGGACTTGAACCCGTACGGAGTTACCACACGCCCCTCAAACGTGCGCGTCTGCCGATTCCGCCACTCTCGCGTAGCCTTGTCATTATAGCATTGACCTTTTAACGTGTCAAGATTATTTCTGAATTATTTAGGGTAATTTTTTTCGTAATTTTTTCCGTCAGCGCGTCAGTTTTTTAATCCACGTGAACCGGTTCACCTTGATTGCGGCGACGGCGCATTTTGCCAGCTGGTCTGATTTTAGCAAAAAGAATGTCACGGGTACGCTCCAATGGAAAACGAACGCCGAAAGGTACGAAAGCGGCAGGACGATACACCACATAAAAATAAAATCGTTATAAAACACGAACTTCGTGCTGCCGCCGCCCGAGACAATTCCCGTTAGGCACGGCACTTGATAAGAGGTGCCGAGGAGCGTTACGCAGAGTATGAGGATAAACGTTTTAGCGAGTTGCTTCGTGTCGTCCGATACGTGGTACATTGCCGTTATGGGGTTTTTAAGCGCAAAAAGGACTGCGGATGTCAGAATTCCAATTCCGAGGAATATAAACTGAAAGGTTTTCGCGTACCGCTTCGCGTCGTCATGGCGGTTGTCGCCCACGGCTTTGCCGATAATAACGCTCGTGGCGGACGCGGAGCCGTATATCAGAACGCTGATAACCTGAAAAATCGTTACGGCAATTGAGGACGCGGCAATCGCCGACCGGCCGAGCCGCCCGATGATAGCGGTTTGCAGGAACATCGCGACGCCCCAGGAGGCCGAGGAAATTTCAAGCGGAAAGCCCGACTTCATATAATCCCTAAAATACGAGCGTTCAAATATAAACAGCTCGCCAATCTTTGTTTTCAGCTTTTTATCCTTAATGAAAAGGTAGAATACCGCGATAAAAAATTCTACAACCCGCGCGATAAGCGTCGCGAGGGCGGCGCCCTCAACTCCCATTTCGGGAAAGCCGAATTTGCCGAAAATCAGGCAGTAATTGAGCCCGACATTCACAAACAGCGCGCAAAAGGACATATAGAAGCCGAGCTTGACCGTTTCGACGCTTCTGAGTAAACCGACAATCAGGGTTGATATGACAAAGAAAACATAAGAAATCGAAACAATTCTGAAATATAGGGCGCCCTCGGCGGAAATCGCGCTTTCGTTCGTCAGCAGCGCAAGTGTTTTCTGCGGCAAAAACAAGCCCAGCGCCGTAAAGACGGCTCCGATAGCCGCCCCCATTGCCAACACTACGGTGAAAACATGCTTAATCGGGGAGGCTTCGCCCTTTCCCCAATACTGCGCGGCGATTACGACAAGCCCGTTTGTAAAGCCTATCGCTATCATAAAAAGCAGAAACTGTATCTGGTTCACGAGCGTGACGCCGCTTAATGAAAGCTCGCTGTATCTGCCAATCATAATATTGTCCGCAAAGTTTACGCCGTATGTAATCACATTTTGAAGGGCGATTACAAAAGTCATCGAAAAGAATGACCTGTAAAACGCCCTGTCCCTGATAAAAAATTTTTCGCCTGCCCTCATTGTACGAATTCCAAATCCTCAACTAAACTGTTAATTTTTTTACGCGACTCGTCATAGACCTCTCTGCCTATCGAGCGAAGCTCCTCGCTCTTTTCATCGCCGCAGAGCATCGCGAAGGACCTGCCTATCCTTTGGGCGACGTCGCCCTTGCTTTTTAAGTCTATACGATAAAAACTGAACGCCGTTCCGGCGGATACACGCTCGTAGAATTCCGGATATTTTTTTATAAGCCTGTCGTAAAACGCGTTGACTGCGGTTTCCCATAAAAAGCGGTTCTGAAGGTTTTGCAAGGCGCTGAGTACCGAAAATGTTTTGAGCTCTTTGATGTGATAAAGCAATTCCGCGTCTTCGTCCTTGCCCGAAAGGCTGAGGCTCCCGTCCCTGTCAGGCTCTATAAAAAGATGCGCGAGTTCTCTCCCGAGCTGCTTTGAACGCTCTAAATTACCGCTTTTCCTTTGACGGTTCATTTCCTCGATAAATAACAGCTCGTCATTATGATGGTCCGGCTCTTTGCCGAAAATTTTTATATCGCCGTCATTTTTGTTAAGCATACGTTCCTCCCGTATTACCCGATTGCCGTCTCATCCTCCTCGGTTTTAACCGCGTTATCAGAGGCGGCTTCAGCTTTTTTCCGGAGTTTTTTCTTCCTCGATTTGTAGGAGATAAGGTCCTGCACGCACTCCTTGGGAATTTTATATTCGCCGAGCGTTATAATATGCTCGTTGTAAAAGCCCTTAAAATTAGTGCCTCCCGTTACCAACAGCTTGTTCTTTTTCGCGAAATTTAACAGCTTTTCTCTCTCGTCATCCGTGATTTCCGGAAGATAAGCCTCGACTCCGTCAAGTCCGAGCGATACGAGCTCGGGAAGAAGCCGGTCGTTTTGGCAGCGGTTCGGGTGCGCGAGTACGGCTATTCCTCCGGCCTCCTGTATATACCCCAAAACCTCTCTGACATCCTCAAACTTCGGCTTTGTCAGAATATTCATCTTGCCTTCCTCCGAGAAAATACGCATATAAAGGTCGCCGTATATCCTGTCGGTGAAGCCGCACTCCATAAGCGCGTGCATTATGTGCTGTTTGTAGATATTCGTAGAACCTGACATACATTTAATAACCATATCGGTCGTTATCGGGAAAAGCTGGGCGACTTTAAGAGTTGTTATATGCGCCGCCTTTTTTCTTGCGAGCGAGTTGCGGCGGCAAAGCCCTTCAAGCCTGTCCGGAAAATCGCTCTTGTAAGCTATCAGGTGAACCTCCTGACCGGTCGCGGTATCCGTTGCGGAAAGCTCAACGCCGGGTATTACGCTGACGCCCGCTCTGTCTCCCACAACCTTTCCCCTGACGCATCCCGCCAGACAGTCATGGTCCGTAATGGCAAGCGTTTGTACCCCTCTTTTTTTAGCCAGCGTGATTAAATCCTCAATTCCCAAGGAACCGTCGGACAATCTCGTATGACAGTGCAAATCCGCAGACAAAAATACCCTCTCCTTAAGCATCGGATGGCTCTTTGGCGCTTAACGCCAAAATGCCGCGAAACAACGGCAATAAAAGCAGAAATCCCCCTAATATAATATTGTTATTATATACCAAGCAAACAAAAATTTCAAGCTTTTTTAATAAAAATGCGTATTTAAGCCATAATCGGCAATAAAAATTTTTTCTTTACATTGGAATAGATAATGGATATAATAACTTTTATGATAAGTTGAAAGGAAATTTATTATGCTTCAATTTGAAGAGCTTAGGCTCGAACTTTTATCATATAAGGATAAGCTTGTGGATTTGGCGGACGCGCTGGGGCTTTCGGATATGGAAAAGGAAGTCGCAAGGCTTGAGGAGCAAAGCGCGCAAGAGGGCTTCTGGAATGACCTTCAAAACTCGCAGAAGGTGCTTCAGCGAACTGCCGCGCTGAAAGCGAAAATTGCCGCGTATAAAGCTTTGCGCGGTTTGTTTGACGACACCTTGACTCTTATAGAGCTCGCGAACGACGAGGAGGACGACTCTCTTTTTGAAGAGTGCCGCTCGGGGTTCGGCGCTTTTGTAGGGGAGCTTGAAAGGATGACGCTCTCCACGCTTCTTTCCGGCGAGTACGACTCAAAGAACGCGATACTGACCTTCCACGCCGGCGCCGGCGGAACGGAGGCGCAGGACTGGGCGCAGATGCTTTTCAGGATGTACAACCGCTGGGCGGAACGCCACGGCTTTAAGGCGTCCACGCTCGATTATCTTGACGGCGACGAGGCGGGGATGAAATCCGCGAGCATACTGATAGAGGGTCATAACGCATACGGATACTTAAAGAGCGAAACGGGAATTCACCGTTTAGTGCGCATATCGCCGTTTGACTCCTCGGGAAGAAGGCATACGTCGTTCGCTTCGCTCGAGGTTATGCCGGAGATAGACGACTCTGTAAACATTGAAATAAATCCCGACGATATAAAAATGGATGTTTACCGCTCAAGCGGCGCGGGCGGTCAGAAGGTCAACAAGACCTCCTCGGCAGTAAGGCTCACGCATATTCCGACGGGGATAGTCTGTTCCTGTCAGGTGGAGAGAAGCCAGCATCAGAACCGCGAGGTAGCGATGCGTATGCTCAAATCAAAGCTTCTCGAAATCAAGGAAAGGGAGCATCTTGACAAGATAGAGGATATAAAGGGAGACCAGAAGGAAATAGCCTGGGGCAGCCAGATACGCTCCTATGTCTTTATGCCCTATACATTGGCGAAGGATCACCGGACGGGCTTTGAGAACGGGAATATCAACGCCGTTATGGACGGCGAAATAGACGGATTTATCAACGCGTATCTTAAAATGCAGGCGAATAAATAGTCTCCGGTTATGTAAATAATGTAATTCGCCGTAATGTCCTGAAACGACCTTGCGATATTTGCCGGTTAGTGCTAATATCCATATATATATTGCCGTATTGTTATAGCGAGGTATTTTTATGAGCTTATCCCTTGGCATTGATATCGGCTCCACGACGGCGAAAGCCGTGTTGACCGACGACGATAGAATTCTTTTTCAAAGCTATGAGCGCCACTATTCGCAGGTCAGGCAAAAAACGCTGGAAATTATACGGCGCGCCGAAGACGCGATAAAGGGCAGACCCTTTACCGTAGCCGTTACGGGGTCTGCCGGTATGGGACTTGCGAAATCCTCCTCTCTGCCGTTCGTGCAGGAGGTTTTCGCCACGGGCGAGTTTGTCCGCAATCAGGCGCCCGGCACGGACGTCACGATAGAATTGGGCGGCGAGGACGCCAAAATACTCTTTTTCGAGAATAAGGGGGGCGCCTTCGAGGAGCGTATGAACGGTTCGTGCGCGGGCGGAACCGGTTCATTTATCGACCAGATGGCTACGCTTCTTGCGGTCGAGCCTTCACAGCTTGACCCGCTTTTTCAAAAGCATAAATTTATTTATACCATCGCTTCAAGGTGCGGCGTTTTCGCGAAGTCGGACATACAGGCGCTTTCAAATCAGGGCGCCAAAAAAGAGGATATTGTCGCGAGCGTGTTCCAGGCGGTGGTAGACCAGACGATAACGGGACTTGCACAGGGCAGGAAAATCAAGGGCAAGGTACTGTTTTTAGGCGGTCCGCTTTATTTCTTTAAGGGCTTGCAGGAACGCTTTCTTGAAACGCTGGACTTAGCTTTAGGAGACGCCGTATTTCCGGATTACGGTCTGTACGCGGCGGCGCTCGGCGCGGCTATATACGCGGGGAAGGACGGGAAAACCCTTGAGTATGACGAACTGATGCAAAGGCTTGAAAACTCCGCCGGAGAATCCGCAGTCACGCTGCGCCTGCCTCCGCTGTTCAGCGACGAGGCTCAGTATGAAGAATTTAAGGCGCGCCACACAAAAGCCTCGGTTGCGACCGTACCCATAGAAACCTATGAGGGCAAGGCGTACTTGGGCATAGACTGCGGTTCGACGACGACAAAGCTCTGCCTGATAAACGACAAATACGAGATTTTATACAGCTATTATACATCGAACAAAAGCAATCCCGTAGAAATCATAAAAGAACAGCTGATAAAAATCCTGACTGCCTGCGGCGGCAGAATTACGGTTTCGGGCAGCGCCGTCACAGGTTACGGCGAGGATTTGATAAAGAACGCTTTTAATATAGATACCGGTCTGGTCGAAACGGTGGCTCACCTTAAAGCGGCAAGCCATTTCAACCCAAAGGTCGATTTTATTTTAGATATCGGCGGTCAGGATATAAAATGCTTTAAAATCCGTAACGGAGCGGTTGACAACATTCTGCTGAACGAAGCTTGCTCCTCGGGCTGCGGCTCGTTTATCGAAACATACGCGGCTTCGACAGGGTATGACGCGGGCAGCTTTGCCAATCTCGGTCTGTTTGCCAAAAAGCCTATTGACCTCGGCTCGCGCTGCACGGTGTTTATGAACTCGTCGGTCAAGCAGGCTCAGAAGGAGGGCGCGTCAATTGAGGATATTTCCGCGGGTCTTTCCATAAGCGTTACGAAAAACGCCATATATAAAGTGATACGCGCCGTTTCGAAGGACGCTCTGGGAACGGATATCGTTGTACAGGGCGGCACATTTTTAAACAACGCGATTTTAAGGAGCTTTGAGCTTGAAATAGGCCGCGATGTTATCCGCACGTCCATCCCCGAGCTTATGGGCGCTTACGGAGCGGCTCTTTATGCGCGGGAGCTCGGTATCGGGCGTTCGGATATGATAGGTCTTGCCGAGCTTGCCGTTTTCGGGCACAAGGTTAAAACGGCAGGCTGCAAGCTCTGCACCAACAACTGTGACTTGACAATCAACACCTTCGCGGACAATAAAAAGTTTATTTCGGGAAACCGCTGCGAACGCCCCTTGGGCGCGAAAAGCAATAAAAATATACCCAATATGTACCGCTTTAAGATGGACAGGATAAAAGCCTTGAAGGGCATTGACGGGGGGCTGGGTCAAATCGGCATACCGCTCGGACTGAATATGTATGAGAATATTCCGTTCTGGCATGCGTTTTTGACCCGTTTGGGCTTCGAGGTCGTGCTTTCAGATTTGTCCACGCGCGCTTTGTACAGGCTCGGGCAGGATACTATTCCGTCGGATACCGTCTGCTATCCCGCGAAAATTATGCACGGACACATCAAAAATCTGCTGGATAAGGGGATAACCAAAATATTTTACCCCTGTATGCCCTATAATTTTGACGAGGGTACGGGCGACAACCACTACAACTGTCCGGTTGTGGCTTATTACCCCGAGCTGCTGCGGGCGAATATGAGCGACCTTAAAAATATAACATTTTATACGGCGTATTTCGGACTTCACCGTCCCAAGGATTTCGCAAAAAAGGCTTATGAGTACTTCAAGGATGAATACAACTTCCCGCAAAAGCTTATAAAGCAAGCCGCGAAGGACGCTTACGACTTATATTACGGCTGGATGAAGCAGGTAAGAGACGAGGGGCAAAGGGCTGTTGCCTTCGCTCGTGAGAACGGCTATAAAATCGCCGTGCTTGCCGGCAGGCCGTATCATATAGACCCTGAAATTAACCACGGTATCGACCAGATGCTAAACTTCTTTGATATGGCAGTTATAACCGAGGACGCCGTATCCCATCTTTCCTCTCCCCAAAGGGTAAACGTATTAAACCAGTGGACATACCATTCAAGGCTCTACAACGCCGCGAAATACATTACAACGCAGCCCGATATGGAGCTTATCCAGATGGTCTCGTTCGGCTGCGGCATAGACGCTATTACAACCGACGAGGTAAGGGCGGTTTTGGAGAGCGGGGACAAGCTTTATACACAGCTTAAAATAGATGAAATAAACAATCTCGGCGCGATTAGAATAAGAATACGCAGCCTGCTCGCGGCAATCAAGGTAAAAAACGCGGCGGCGGAGAGGCGGGTTGAATAAATGGCTTCACTGGAATATAACAAAGACGGCAGGCTTCTGTTTACAAAGGAAATGAAAAACGAATATACGCTGCTCGTTCCCAATATGCTCCCCATCCATTTCAAGCTTTTCAAGGGTGTGTTCGAGCTGCACGGTTACAAGGTCGTTCTGCTTGAAACAGACACGCGGGAAATTGTCAACGAGGGGCTTCGCAACGTGCATAACGACACATGCTACCCCGCGCTGCTTGTAATCGGTCAGCTTCTGCATGCGCTGAAAAGCGGGGAATATGACCTGAATAAAACAGGCGTGATGATTTCACAGACGGGCGGCGGCTGCCGCGCCTCCAACTACATACATCTGCTGCGAAAGGCGCTTAAAAAATCGGGCTTTGAAAATATTCCGGTAGTGTCTCTGAACCTTTCGGGCATGGAGAAAAATCCGGGCTTTAAGCTTTCGCCCACATTCTTGATTAGATTGATTTACTGCCTTATTTACGGCGATTTGATTATGTGCCTCGCAAATCAGACAAGGGCTTACGAAACGGTAAAGGGCTCGACAGACGGGCTTATCAATCAACAGGTTGCCCGCCTGACGGCGGAGTTTCAGGATAAAAGGTTCATCTCCCGCAAAAAGTTAAAGAAAAACCTTAACGAAATAACGGCGCGGTTCGCGGCGCTCCCTATCCGAAAAACCGAAAAAATAAAGGTCGGCATCGTCGGTGAAATCTATGTGAAATATGCTCCTTTGGGCAACAACAACTTAGAAAAATTCCTCGAAAGCGAGGATACCGAGATAGTAATTCCGGGGCTTATGGGCTTTATGCTCTTGAAGGTCGATAACAGAAAGGAGGACCCGGAGCTTTACGGGGGCGCAAGGCTCAAGCACACAGTCGCCTCCGCGCTTGAGGACTATATGCTGAAAGTGGAAAACGATATGATTGAGGCGGTTGTGAAATACCCGCAATTCACTCCCCCGCCGTCCTTTGTAAAAACGAAGGAGCTCGTCAGAGGATATGTCGGTTACGGAAACAAAATGGGCGAGGGCTGGCTTTTGACAGCAGAAATGATAGAGCTTATTCATAACGGAGTGGACAACATTGTCTGTACGCAGCCGTTCGGATGTCTCCCCAACCACGTTGTGGGCAAGGGTATGATAAGGAAAATCAAGGAGGAAAACCCGACGGCGAACATCGTCGCTATCGACTATGACCCGGGCGCCACCGCCATTAATCAGGAGAACCGCATAAAGCTGATGATAGCGAACGCGAAATATGGCAGGAATTAAGTTTTAGATATCAGGCGGCGGATTTTACTGAAAAACGAGAAGCGTTTTTGAATTATTCAGCGTGACAAGCCGCCCGTTATCTGTCGTTTGCAATTTAAATCGTAAACCCTATAATCCCGCTTGAATACGGAGCAATCTCATATTGCTGGAAAAATACGGTTATTCCCGATTCTGTAAGGAAAAAATTGCGGGGGTTAAAGTTTTCGCGGATAAGCTCGCGGTAATTTTCGAAATAGATGTGCGGGTCTTCTTTCATATTGGCGTCCGCCTGCCGTATGATTTGTTCGATAACATATTCGCGGTAATTAGGGCAATTCGGGAAGAACGAGGACAGGGGTAAAAGGCGGCCTTTAGAAAGCTCCCATGTGTCGGACTCTCTGAGCGTGGAGCCGTGCGCGCCTCCCGTGTATTCGTAACGGTCTGAAAAAAGGCTCAGGCAGCCGTTTTTGTTTAGCGTTACCGTATAGTTCAATACGGCGTCAAAAGTACGGAAAGGGAAGTCGTTAGCGATAGAATTGTTGTATTCCTGTACCGCCTGGCAAAAAAGCGTTTTTTCGGCATAACGGCAGAAATTCCGCGCCTTCGCAAAATATCTCGCGTTTACACGCGCCTGAACGGCGCTTTGGTTAAAGCGTATATGCGGATAATATGACGAAAAGGACACCATCAGGGTATCGCGGCAAAAGAAGCCGCGTTTTATTTCTCTCATTTCTATGGAAGCGTCCGCGCATTTGTTCATAATGTACATTCCTTTCTGCGTGCTTGAAATATTATATGATACGGTAAAAATTGTGCTACCTGTCAAGCGCGCCGAAACGATAGATGCCGTTGTCATTATTTTGTGAAATTTACAACAATATTTAAAAAAGTGTTTACAAAAGAAGAAAAATTTAGTATAAATATAATGTTTACATATATTTATAATTGTTAAGAGATTTATATGTTTTTTAAAACGATAAGGGGTAAGGCGGTGAACAGGTGAAGAAAACAATCGTAAACGCGTTAAGAAGACTTTTTTGTCTGCTTCTCTGTTTTACTGTGCTTTTTAGCGCCGGATATATCAAGGCGGGCGCCGAAGGCGGCTCTTCGCTGAACAGCGCGGGGCAGGGCGGTTACCGTGCTTTTACGGAATGGTACGGCGGCACGGCAAACCCCACTACGGCAGGTATTACGCGTACTCAGATTATTAAGGTATACGCCAAGGCGGGCGAGCGTCTTTATTTCGGCAGCAGCGTGGTAAATAGTATTGTTCTGCCCAGCGGCACCGCCACGGGCAACGCGACGACGGGTAAGGACATTGTTATCATTGACCCCTCGGGCGTCCAGACGACCTATGACAACTCGAGCTCGGGTGCGCGCTTGGGCTATATATCGACGCCGACAATGGAACAGACGGGACCGTCTCAGCTTTTCGGTACCGGCGGTTATAACGCGCAGCTGTTAACGGCGACAAAAACGGGCGTGTACGAATTTCACTTTCATTCGGTGAGCTTTGACGGAGGCAACCCGACAGGCACACTTATTGATACCGTAAATCCGGTTCAGGGCGGCGGTACGATAGCCTTTTGGGATATTACCGTCGCGCGGCAGGAGACGCCCACGTCGCCGTGGACTGCGGTTGCTGGGCGCGCATATGCCGATTATCTCTCGCTCAATATGGGCAGGAACAACAACGCTTCCACCCAGTCCACAAAAGTGCTAAACAGCACAGTTTATGTTTTGACGGACGACGGGTTTGTTTACGAAACGGATTTTAACGGGATAGACCCGTGGGGATTTATTTTCTTCGCGAACAACCGCGGTCTTGTGTCGGGTGAAACGGACACGCCGCTTTACTGCTCGGCGCGCGATCCGAGCAATGATAACGGGCTGTCCAATCTGAAAAGTGCCGGCGTCGAATTTCAAAAGCCCAACAACCCCGATACCCTTATCGACAAGACGCATAAGATTTTCTTCGAGATGCCGTCGGCGGATTTACCTTCGTGGATTATGCCCGAAAAGGCGCTTGCGCCCTCGGGAGTAAAAAACGTGCGCTTTGTCGGTTACGCAAGCAACGAGGGGTATGTCGGTCAGGGCGGTTACTTTATTTTTGAGGTCAAAAACGCGACCTCGGCGACGATTATTCTTGACTTCACCTCGTTTGGAGGGGGGATGGTGTATCTGAACAACGCCGTCACCGAAGGTGAAAACCGTTTCTTCTGGGATGGGCGCGACGCATACGGCAATATCGTACCCGAAGGGCAGTACGGCGAGGAGAACTCCGATATAAAAATCCACGTAATTCCGAAAGCGGGCGAATATCATTTCCCGATGCTTGACGTTGAAGCCGCCTACTACGGTATTA
>CAZQXZ010000002.1:11090-39159 GCA_964597515.1 uncultured Eubacteriales bacterium
AAGATGGTAAGCACGGTGTACACGCTTGACGGCAAGGATGAAATTCCGCTGTTAGAGTCTGATCGCTGGACAATTTATTATGACCATTCGCCGATTATATCTACTCCGTCCGACTTCCCGGACCCCACGCAGCTTGACGGTATTGACAGCTCGGGCGGCGCGAGCGTCTTCTATAACGGAGGCACAACAAGCGGTGCCAGAGGCGGCAACGCGGCGGCTGTTGATATTTGGGCATATTTTAAGACCCGTGACGATATTATCGAGCAAAGGGTTGAAAACTTCATACTGACAGATCCGCCCGCGGACAGGGGCAATATCCGCGGAATTGTCTTTTTTGATAAGGATAACAACGGCGCGTTCCACCTTTCGGACGGCGACTATCTGATTGACGGCGTCGTCGTGACGCTGAGAAACGCGCTGAATGAAGTCGTCGGTACCACGGTAACGGACATTTACGGTACATATTCTTTCATGGGTCTGCCGTTTGGCACCTATACCGCAACGGTAACAAGACCGGATCCTATCTATAATGTTACGACGACCGCGAGCGGCGGCACCGAAACGCAGACGGTGGTACTGAACTCCGTTACGGCGACAGAGGCGAACGGCCGCTGGGTTCAAGCGAAGGATGTAGGCTATTTCTACGAGGTGGCGGATAAGGCTGTCGTCATCTCAAAGGAGTGGACGGTTGACAATACGGTTGACATCAACCAGCCCGAAAGCGTGCTTCTTGATGTCATCGCCAACTATACAATCGGCGGCACGCCGTACACCAAGGTCGCGCGTACCGTGGAGCTTTCTGCCGCGCACAATTGGAGACTCGAAATCAAAAATCTGCCCAAATACCATGTGCAGGGGGGAAGCAATTACCTTATCACATACAGCGTACAGGAATACAGCTCGCCAAATTATATATCGGATGTTACAGTGGAAGAGCTGTACAAAGAGCGCAGGTTCACCGTTACAAACACGGCTATGGGTCTTGTCTCGGTGACGAAAGAAGACTCTGTGACGGGCGAGCCTCTTGTTGACGCGGTATTTGAGCTGTACAAAGGCACAACGGCGGACGGGACGGACGGCGACGAGTATATAGGCACTTACACTACCAATGAGAACGGTATATTCACGGTAAACGTTCCGGTGGCGCAGGATTATTATTTTAAGGAGATAAAAGCGCCCGCCAAGTATACGCTCTCCGTCAACCCCTACACGGATTTTAACGTATCCGACCTTACGATGGTAAAAATTCTTACCATTACAAACGAAAAAAACGTATGCGAAATGCGGCTTATAAAAGAGCTTGACGCCGCCTCCGCACAGGACCAGCAGTTTGTGTTTAAGATAAGCGGTCCGGGCGGCAGCGTGTTTTATGCCTCGCTCACAGTGAAAGCGGGAATGACGTCGGCCTTTTCCGAAATCATTTATCTCGCGCCGGGAACGTACACGGTCAGCGAAATGTCGGTCAACTGGCGCTACTCGGTCATACCGGACGATACGACGGCTACAAACGGCGTTGACACATTTTTCTATGCGTCGGACTGCCTGATTATGCCCGTTGACGACCCGCATAATATGGATTACGTTTTTACGTTTAAGAACCGTCTGCAAAACGAAAAGTGGGCAAGCGACACGAGCCGCGTTGTCAACACAATGGAAAAACCGTAGTATTAAGTTGCAAGTTGGAGGTTGCAAGTTGCAAGTTTCGGAACCTGCGGTTGGCAATTTATTAAGTTGCAAGTTGGAAGCTCAGGGAGGGCTGCGCCCTCGCCCGATAAAATATGAAGGAGCATTAAGGGCGTTATTCAGATATGAAAAAAATCGCATCCGTACTCTCAACCGTTTTGATTATCATTTTACTCGTGCTCATCGCCGCCATAGGCGTGCCGAAGGTTTTCGGCATACGGCTTTTTACGGTTTTAAGTCCGAGCATGGCTCCCGAGTATCAGCCGGGCGACCTGGTTTACACCGTCCCGACCGACGCGAAGGAGATTGAAATCGGAGACGTCGTCACCTTTGTAATAAATGAGAAGCTTGACGTCGCCACGCACAGAGTCTTTTCCAAGGATGAAAACAGTGAAAACTTCGTCACGAAGGGCGACGCCAATAAAAATGCGGACGGCGCCATCCTCGCGGAAAATATCGTGGGCGTCGTGCGTTTCAAAATCCCTAAGGCGGGCTTCGCGCTTAACTTTTTTTCGACTACGGCGGGGCGCATTACAGGCATTACAGTCGTGTTGACGTTTGCTGCTCTAATATTCCTGTTTTCGAGCGGTAAAGATGAAGAAAAAAACGAAAAACCCAAGAAGAAAAAAGAGCGGGACGCATAATATAAATAAATACGAAATAAATACGGCAAAGGAGGCGATAAGATGAAAAGCAAGCTGATATCCATAAAAAAAATAACGAAGCAGGGCAAAAAGCTTTTGGCTTTTCTCGTGTCGCTCCTTGTTATGTTTATCGCTTTAAGCCCAGCCTCGCGCGGGACGCTCTCCTTTTTATTTGCTTCTGTGGGTCCGTTTGCGAATATATTCACTATCGGCACGCCAGAGGTAAATGTTGAGGAACCGGGCGTTACTGACCCCGACGACGTAGAATGGGGCGAGAACAACAAGGTGGTGTCCGTTTCCGTTGCAAGCGACAGTATCGCGGGCGTTGTGAGGGTGCTTATTTTGCCCCAGCTCAAAACGGATATGGGCGAACTGTTAGGCCAAAACAGGTTAGGCGAGGTGAGCGCGCCCGCTATGGACGGCCGGCTGATACTCGGAGAAATTACGCTTCATTTCGCGGACGACTGGGATGATTATTGGTTTTTTAAGGACGGTTATTTTTACTGTAAAACCGTCGTGCAGCCCGGAACAAGCGCAGGTCATCTGCTCACGGGCGTCACTCTTACACAGGATACGCCGGAAATACGCGCGGAGTATCAGAAAATAAATGTTGAAATTGAGATATTCGCCGAGCTTATTCAGGCGACGGGCGGCGCGCCCGGCGAATGGGGCGTTACCGTCAGCGGCGGAAATGTTACGGCTTTATAAATGCGGTTAAACGGAGAGAAATCTCTTTTTAATAAATAATCCTTAACGGAGGTAAAATTATGGCAAAGAAAAAAATTGCGATTATGGCGTTAATCGTCGTACTCGCGGCGTCAATCACGATAAGCGGAACGCTTGCGTACTTGACGAGCACGGACACGGTACAGAACGTGTTCACACTCGGCGACGTTGAAGTCGATTTCGACGAGCCGGGCTGGCACCCGGATCCCGCAGATCCCGGTTACGACCCCGCATATCCCGGAACACCCGACGGTGAGGATATGGTTCCCGGCAATACTTATGTCAAGGACCCCACCGTCACAGCCACCGAAGGCGACAGCTACATGCGTATCAAGGTAGAGTTCCTTGATGAAGCAGGCATTCGCATCACAGATCCCGTCCGTATCGCTAAGATTTGGGCTACGGTACGTTATGACGCCGCCGGCACAACGCTTACTAAGGGTTCTCCCTCAACCTGGGCTGTCATCAACGCTCTTCCGAATTTTAACGCCACGGAATTTGTGCTTGATACGACCCGCACCTCCGATGTAGCGGTACGTTACTATAACTACATCAATGGCGGAACCAGCGACGTATTCGAGGAAGGAACAGTTTCCATACTGTTCACGAATATCGCCATAGCGTCCGATTGGGGCAACAGCGATTTCACGACTCTCGGCGGAAAGTATACAGTGCAGCTTACGGTTGAGGCCATTCAGGCCAACAATATCGCAGGTGCGGCAGCCGCCTACACACAGATGGATACGGAATTCCCGCTGTAATGTAATTTTTAGACTGACCGAAACTTTGCTATAATAACAGAATAGGAGGTGATTTGGATGAAAAGGCGGATTTTGATAACTTTACTTACGGTTGCGGCTATCTTTACGTTTGCCGTCAGCGGCGTACTCGCCGCCTGGCAGGCAAAGGGCGAGACTATTAACAAGATTTCGATGTCGAGCGTGACAGGCTCTGTACTTGAAACGTTTAAGTCGGGTCTTACCGTTTATCCCGGAACTATGACCGAAAAGGTCGTAAACGTAAAAAATACGGGTACTGCCGACTGCGCCGTTCGCGTAAAGGTTGAAGTGCTTTGGGGGTCAGAGCATGACGAAGACGGAAATCTGATTGAAGACCAGCTTTTATCCTCCGACAACATCCAAATCACCTATAATTCTGTTGACTGGCACTATTCACAAACAGATGGATATTACTATTACAAAGGCGTTCTCGCGCCAGGCGAAACCACGAGCAGCCCGCTGTTTAAGGAGTTTACCGTGTCTGAGCATACGGGTAACGAATACGGCGGCAAGGAAGCCAACATCCGCGTAAAGATGGAGTGTATCCAGGCGGGCGGCGACTCGCTCTCCATGTGGGGGGTGGACGAAGAGGAGCTTGGGATTGATTACAGCTCCAAAAAGCCCGCTTCGGCAGATACGGGCGTAGTATTTATCAGTCCGGGCGACGGATTTAGATTTGACGCCGACAAGGGTGATCTTTTCCACAATTTCAAAAATCTCGTTCCGGGCGACAGCGTTACGCAAGTTATAACGGTGAGTAATGAATATTCCAAAAATGTGGAAATATTTTTCTACGCTGAAACGACGGAGCAAATATACGCTTCGGATGAGACGCGCGAGCTTATTGACAAGCTTTTAAAGGAATACGCGTTCATAACAATAACAGATGAAACAGGCAAGGTAATATATGAGGGTCAGGTTTGGGGCAATCTTGACAGGAGCGGTAAAACGGTTTCCTTAAAAGACCCCGTCAGCCTTTCAACCTTCGCCGCAAATCAGAGCAAGAAGTATATTGTAAGCCTGTCGATGGATCCAAAAGCGGACAATGAGCTTCACTACTTACTCGGACTCGTCAAATGGGTGTTTTTCGCCGAGGGAGCCGAAGGCTCCGCGCACGGCGGTAAAAAACCCGGAGACGTATTCGGGTTTGAGCTCTATATCATTCTTATGGCGATATCCGGAGCGATGTCGGCTTTCCTCATCGCCAAACGGAAAAATTTAGACGACGAGTGCCGGAAAAAGCTGCCGCGGTAAGCTGCCGGTGGTTATGAAAAAAACGGGCGTACCTTAAAAGGTACGCCCGTTTTTTTAACAATAAAAAACCGTAGCATATCAATTTAAAGCTTGAAATTAAGCGGGTATTGCTATAAGATATAAAAAAGAGTTTTTTTGCTTTGCGGGAGACTGCGCGGGCGTTATTATTCAGGAAGGGGAAAAATGCGAATACGGTATTGATTACGCATTTAAAAAGATATGAACAAAGACATAGTCTTAACGGTGATATATGCGCGCCACGGCGAATCCTACGGGAACATTCCGGTTGAAATGCGCCATAACGCCTTCTATGAAGAGATAGACCCTCCCCTTACCGAAACGGGGAAGGAACAGGCGCGGCTTTTGGGCGAAAGACTGTCGAAGGGGAAGCTTGACGCCATTTATTCGAGTACGTTCGAGAGAGCTGTTGACACAGCCTGCGAGAGCGCGAAAAGGCAGGGCGATATGCCGGTTGTTCTTCTTCCCGATTTGATGGAAACGGGCACGCCCGCAAATTGCAAGGGTATGAGCGAACAGGCGCTAAGGCATAAATACCCGCTGGCAATTCCTCCTGCCGCCGAGCCGACTCTGACAGGGGGCGGTTTTACACTTGGCGAAGAGGACGGGCAGCTTCGCGAGAAAAGGGCGCGGCGTGTTATTGAGTTTTTAAGAAGGACATATAAGGACGGTGAAACCGTGGCGCTGTTTTCCCACGGCGGTTTTTTCAGATACTTTATAAGCGCAGCCCTAAAAATACCGATAAGCGACAGTCTGAGGTTTTGCTGCTTCAATACGGGCGTTACCAAGGTCAAGTTTTACGGCGACGGCAGCGCGAGACTGTCCTTTTCAAACGACACGGCGCATTTGAGCGGGTTAAACGATAATTTGACATACGCGATATAAATGAGAATGGCAGATTAACGGCGGGCAAGTACGCGCCCATTAAATTTTAGGAGAACGATATGGCTGAACAATTTGACCGTTATTATCAAAAGGACATTGAAACCGCGTCAAGGGAGAAGCTTGGCGAAATTCAGAGCGAACGGCTTATAAAGGCCGTAAAGTCGTGCTACGAGAACGTGCCGTTTTATAAGAGAAAGTTTGACGAATGCGGTATTTTGCCCGGGGACATAAGGTCAATCGGGGATATTGTCAAGCTGCCTTTTACGCATAAGCAGGATTTAAGGGATGCCTACCCCTACGGGCTTTTCGCCGTACCGAAAGAGGAAATAGTTAGAATTCACGCCTCGTCGGGCACAACGGGCAAGCAAACGGTAGTAGGGTATACAAAAAAGGATATTGAGCGTTGGAGTTAAGGTATGGCGCGCGCCCTCGTTGCCGCAGGTGCAACGAAGGAAGATTATATACATATATCATACGGTTATGGTCTTTTTACGGGCGGATTAGGACTGCATTACGGGGCGGAAATGTTAGGAGCCGCGGCAATACCCGTTTCCTCGGGCAATACGGCGCGGCAAATCGAGATTATGCGGGATTTCGGCTCAAACATATTGTGCTGCACGCCATCATATGCTGTATATATCGGGGAAACGCTGCGCCGGGAGGGTATCTCGCCGGACTCTTTACAGCTTAGGGCGGGCATATTCGGCGCGGAGCCGTGGAGCGAGAATATGCGCCTTAAAATCGAGGAGCTTTTGGGTATAGACGCGTATGACATATACGGACTGTCGGAAGTCGCGGGACCCGGCGTTTCATATGAGTGTAAAATGAAGAGCGGGCTTCACGTCTGCGAGGATTATTTCTATCCTGAAATCGTTGACCCTGACACTCTGCTGCCAGTGCCTGACGGCACCTTCGGCGAGCTTGTTTTCACTTGCATAGGCAAAGAGGCGCTGCCGCTGATACGATACCGCACGCGGGATATTTCAGCCATAACACATGAAAAATGCGACTGCGGCAGAACATTAGTAAGAATGCAAAAACCAAAGGGCAGAACAGACGATATGCTTATAATCCGCGGCGTCAACGTATTTCCCTCTCAGGTCGAGCATGTCATCCTCTCGTGCGGCATTGAGCCGAATTATCAGATTATCGTAGACCGTGAGAACAGCTTAGACACTATGACGGTCCAAATCGAGATGGCTGACGCGATGTTTTCCGACTCCGTGCGTGAAATCGCCGGCGTCGAGATGAAAATCAAAGCGGCGCTTATGTCGGTGCTTGGCGTATCTGCGGGAGTAAAGCTTGTGGAGCCGCGTTCGCTTCCGAGAAGCGAGGGCAAGGCGAAAAGAGTCGTTGACAACCGCAAGGATTAAGCGGTTAAGGAGGAATATTTATGTTTATAGAGCAGTTATCCGTTTTTGTGGAGAACAAGAAAGGCAGATTGGCGAAGATAACCGAAATGCTTGCCGGAGCGGGCATTGATATCCGCGCGCTTTCCATTGCCGACACGACGGATTACGGTATTCTAAGGCTCATTGTGGACAATCCCGAAAAAGCGTTTGAAACGCTTAGGGCAAAAAACGTTTCCGTAAATATTACGAAAGTTATCGGTGTTTCTGTCGAAGACGTCCCGGGCGCGTTCGCGCGGGCTTTGCGCTGCCTTGAGGACGGCGACGTCCAGATAGAGTACGCATACGCCTTTATCACGCGGGAAATTGGCAAGGCATACGTCATTTTAAGGGTGGACGACAGGGAAAAAGCGGTTTCGCTGCTGGGGGAAGCCGGAGTCAGAATTATTTCTCAAAAGGAGATTTTTGATTGAACCTTTACTTACGAGCACCAGAAGAAAAGGACGAAAAGCTTTGGGGAAAACTGATAAGAGAGCTTGTCGGAAACGGCGAGAAAATTATACCCTACGCCCTTTCCTACGGTTGTGAAAAGTATTCGGATTATCTTAAAAAAGCCGGGGATTATGAAAAGGGCATAAATTTGCCCGAAGAAACGGTTCCCTGTTCGGTGTATTTCCTTTTTAATGAGAGCGAGAGCAAAATTTTAGGCTGCGTAGCCGTCCGCCATAAATTAAACGAAGCGCTTGCCTTTTCGGGCGGAAATATCGGTTATCTTACGGCTCCGAGCGAAAGAGGGAAGGGCTATGGCAAGGAAATGCTGCGCCTCGCGCTCGATAAATGCAGGCAAATAGGGCTGAAAAGGGTTCTGCTGACCTGCGATAAGAGTAACACGGCGTCCTCGGGCGTTATGAAAGCAAACGGAGCGGTATTTTCCGAGGAGTTCGTCAATGATGACGGCACCCTAAGGGAAAGATACCGGATAGAGCTATAAACAGAGATTTATCGGCGCGAAGGTGTGCGGTCGGGGGTTGCTGTGGAGAGGGAAACAGGACAAAAAGATAAGACGCCCGTCAGGAAATGTCTGACATGCGGCGTTGAAATGGAGTATAATCCGGTGACGGGCGGATATTTCTGCACTGTCTGCGGACGCCTTGACAGACCGGCGAAAGACGGCTTTACAGAGGACGGCTATCTGTCCGCGGGCAGGATTGTCGCCGAAACAGACGATGAAACGGACAGAAAATGCGGCTCCTGCGGCGGCGTTATGAGCTATGACCCCGAAACGAAGACGCTGCTTTGCCCGTTTTGCAAAAACAGCGAAAATTTAGGGCTTGTAAGTTTAGGATACAGAGCCGCTGAAAATGATTTTGAGAGGGAAAAACGGCGGGCGAACCGCAACTGGGGATTTAAGACGAAAACGGTTTTCTGCGAATACTGCGGCGGGAAAACAATATACGATTATTTAGCTCTGTCGGGGAAATGCCCTTATTGCGGGTCAAATCAGGTGACAGAGGTCAAAAACGCCGAAACGCTCGCGCCCGGCGGCGTATGCCCGTTCACCGTAAAAAAAGAAGACGCGGCAAAGAGCTTTCAAAAGTGGATAAAAAAAAGGCGGTTTTGCCCGCGCGAGGTAAAGCTCAACTCAAAACCAAAGGATATAACGGGTGTATATCTGCCTTTCTGGACGTTTGACACGGCAACCGTTTCACCGTACACGGCGGCGTGTGTCTCTAACAAAACGGATGAGGACATTGAGGTATCAAAAGCGGTTCCCAGTAAGTTTACGGCGCTCGCTATTCTCGGAAAGCTGCTAATAAACGCGCTTAACAACGCTAAAACCGTATCAGGCATACACAGACAGTTTTTTAACGACGTGCCGGTATCCGCGTCCGAAAACCATGACGCGGCGCTCCTGAAAAAGCTTGAGCCTTATAACACAAATAACAGCACACCGTACTCTCCCGAATTCATAGCGGGCTTTGCCGCGGAGCAATACTCAGTGGGACTCGACGAGGCATGGGAAAAGGCGCGTGAGAGATGCAAAGAGAAGCTCAAAAAGTCTATAACAACAAGGGTTAAAAACGAAAACTATACGAACGCCGTGAGCAATGTGGATTTTAAGACGGATTTTTCAGAGGTTACGTTCAAATACCTTCTGCTTCCGGTGTGGATATCGTCGTATATATACAGAGGCAAGATATATCAGTTTATGGTCAACGGATGCACGGGCAAGACGGCGGGCAGGTTTCCGGTATCAAAAGGCAGGGTGGCGGCCGCCGCTTTCGGCGCGCTCGCGCTTGCCGCACTCCTTGTATATTTCTTTTTTTTCAGATAGCAAAAACGCGAAGGCTTGCAATCATATAATTTCTCCCGAATATGAAAATGAACAAAGGTGAGCGTATGCGACTTTTTATCGCGCTGAATTTCGGCGATGAAACAAAGAACAAGCTGCTTGAAACTCAAAACAGGCTTAAATCCTTTGCAAAAAGCGGGAACTTTACAAGAGCGGAAAACCTGCACGTTACGCTTGTGTTTATAGGCGAAGCCGGTGAAAGAGAGCGGCGGCGCATTCTGTCCGTTATAGACGGGCTGGACGCGCACGGCTTTTCTTTGACTTTTTCGGGGTTTGGCTCCTTCGGCAGCCTGTATTGGATGGGTATTAAAAGAAGCCAGCCGCTTGACGCCTTATATGAAAAGCTTTGTTTAGGGCTTTCCCGTGAGGGCTTTAAGATTGAAAAACGCGGATTTAAGCCACACATTACGCTTGCGCGCGAAGTTGTTTTCCCGCCCGCGTTTGACAGGACGGCGCTCGCTTGGGATATACCCGAAATCACGGAGCAAATCCGCAGGATTTCTCTTATGAAAAGCGAGAGAGCAAACGGCAAACTTATATACACCGAGGTGTACGGTAAAAATCTTAGCGTTTCCTGAACAAAAAAACGCCCCCGTTTGCGAAAAGTACGCAACGGGGGTTTTATTAAAAGAAAAAAATGCTTAACACTTCGCGCAGAACGCCTGCGCCGCATTTTTAAGCAGCTGTGCCTTGTCGGTTTTTTCCCAAGCCACGGATAAATCCTCCCTGCCTATATGACCGTAAGCGGCTAAGGCTCTGTATTGAGGCTTTCGAAGGTCAAGCGACTCAATAATGGCGGCGGGTCTTAAATCGAAATTTTCCCTGACGATTTTCTCAAGCTTGTCATCGGGGATTATTCCCGTGTTGAACGTATCGACCAGCACAGAAACGGGATGGGCGACTCCTATCGCGTAGGCGAGCTGAACCTCGCATTTGTCCGCGAGCTTTGCGGCTACAATGTTTTTCGCAACATAACGCGCCGCGTAGGTTGCGCTTCTGTCAACCTTTGTGGGGTCTTTGCCTGAGAAAGAGCCTCCGCCGTGGCGCGAATATCCCCCGTAGGTGTCAACAATGATTTTTCGTCCCGTAAGACCGGTGTCTCCCGCGGGTCCGCCTATGACGAACCTGCCCGTCGGGTTTACAAAAACCTTTGTCCCGCCGTCAAGCAAAGCGTCCGGAATAATAGGTTTAACGACGTTTTCGATTATGTCGCCGCGTATCGTATCAACAAAGACGTCGGGGCTGTGCTGGGTAGAAACCACCACGGCCTCTATTCTTTTTGGTACGCCGTCTTCATATTCCACGGTGACTTGCGTTTTCCCGTCGGGGCGCAGATAGGGGAGCGTACCGTCCTTCCTGACAAGCGCAAGGCGTTTTGCGAGCTTATGAGCGAGCGAGACGGGCAGCGGCATAAGCTCGGCTGTTTCGTTGCAGGCGAAGCCGAACATCATACCCTGGTCTCCCGCGCCGTGAAGATTGTAGCCGTCCTCATCCCCGTCTTTCATTTCAAGCGATTTGCTGACACCCATATCAATATCCGCCGACTGCTCGCCGATAGAGGTTATGACCGCGCAGGTGTTGCCGTCAAACCCGTATTCGGGCTTGTCAAAGCCGGCGCCGCATACGACTTCCCTTACCGTTTTAGGGATATCTATATAACATTCGGTTGAAATCTCGCCCATGACGACTATCATACCCGTCGTGCAAAAGGTTTCGCACGCCACGCGGGCGTTTCTGTCCTTTGCGAGTATGGCGTCGAGAATAGCGTCGGACACCTGATCGCATATTTTGTCAGGATGCCCCTCCGTCACCGATTCTGATGTAAAAAAACGTTTTGACATAATCTTTTCTCCATAGCTTTAATGATAGTAATGTAACAATACAATACAACAAATATAAGGCTAAAACAAGTTTGTGTCAATAGCCAATACCCGCTTTTATGTGATAAAAAATAATAAAAAAGCTGCGCCGCCCTTGAAAAATCAACCTGTATATGTTAATATAACTACAAATATTTAACACGGCAAACCCACATGCAAATTCAGATTTTGCTTAGTGCAAGTGTAGCTTTACCGTGTCTTCGAGTCGAAAGGAATGAGTAAATATGAAAAGACTGTTTTGCGCCTTTATGACTGCCGCTATGCTGTTTTGTGCGATTTTACCTCAGGTTTTCGCGCTCGGGACCGAAAACGTTTCGGAGTATCCGGTTATTATAGTGCCTGGATACAGTGCGAGCCAGATGTACTATACCGCCGAGGACGGAACGACCGAACATGTCTGGGGAGTGGTCATGGACGATATAGTCGCCGAACTCCTTAGGCGCATAGCTGATGTGGGAATAGGGCTTGGAAGTCTTGTCGCCGGAAACCCGGAGTATATAGCGAAAACCGTCGGAGAAGGGTTTATAAAGCTTTATGGGAAGCTGGCATGCAACGACGACGGTTCAAGCATGTATGACCTTTCCCTTTACTACTCTGCCGCAGAGGAAACAAACAGTGCGGTGCTTATGGAAAAGCATCAGGACGGCAGCTTTCGCCATGAGACGGAGATAATGGACGGGGTCGCGCAATATGTGGGTAATGAGAATATTTTTAACTTTAACTGCGATTTCAGAATGAGCGCCGCCGATTGCGCCGCTGATCTTGACGCGTACATAGAGGATGTTCTGAGCTATACGGGCAGCGAAAAGGTCAATATCATAGCAATAAGCCACGGCGGTCAGGTGACGGCTTCTTATCTTTCTCTTTTCGGTCACAAAAAGCAGGTTAATAACGCCGTTTTGATTGTCCCCGCAATAGGCGGAGCAGGCCTTGCCTATGATATTTTAAAAAGAGACTTTGATTTTGACGAGAAAACGCTGATTTGCTTTGTTGAGTACGGTTTAATTTCCGAAACCGATTACAATTGGCTTGTTCAGGCTGAAAAACTCGGTTTTTTGGACGAGGTTTTGAATGCTCTGCAGCCTTATATAATGGAGGTATTAGGCAATTGGGAAAGCATTTGGGACTTTATTCCCGCGCAATACTACGAGGATATGAAAGAGCTGTATCTTGACCCGACAGGCAACGCCGCATTGATAGACTCCGGCGATTATTTTCACTACACGGTATTGCCGGCGTTTGATACTTGCCTGCAAAAATGCAACGACGAGTATGAAATGAATGTTTCTATTATAGCGGGCACCGATATCCCCGTTGTCACAGGTCTTAAAGAAAATTCCGACGGTATTATAACGACCGCGTCGTCAACCGGCGCCGCTGTCGCGCCTTTCGGAAAACGCTTTGCCGACGGTTATACCGCCATAAACGGCGATAACCGATACGTTTCTCCGGCAATGACGGTGGACGCGTCAACAGCCTATCTGCCCGAGACTACTTGGTTTGTGGAGGGGCTTTTCCACGGAATGGAGTATAAGGACGATTACTCGGCATCGCTTCTTATGAAGCTGCTTTTAACAGACGAGATAAAGGACGTGTACGCAAGCGCCGATTACCCGCGCTTTCACGCCACCACAAATGCCGCGCTGGCGGTATTCGCGGCGTTTGACAGCAGCGCTCCGGGGTATGTCGGCTCGGGGGATACCTCCCTTATAATAAAAAATCTTTCAAAGGAGTACCCAATAAAGATACTCGCGATAAACTGCGAGGGTATTGATATATACTTTAAGCTGGGCAATATCATCGAGCTGCCCGCGGGCGAGAGCGCCGTTATACCGTTTGGCGGCAGTATACCCGCCGTCAGTAAAACCTGCTGCGCGGTAACGGTAATCTATAAGCTCAGCGGCACACCCTCTCTCATTAATGAAAGAAAGCTTTATTTTACAATAAACAACGGCGACGCACCGGATTATGATATCAGCGCGCCTTATGTAAATGTAAACGAAATGAACACCGGCGGCATTCCGGATGAAGCATATGTTACGCTTCATGATTTGGGTCTTATAAAGACTGTGTCGATACTGATGAATATATTGGCATATATAATGAAAGCAGTTAAAGGTTCGACGTTTGGATAAGAGGGTGTCTGTTTGCAGTACAGAAATAATGTAAAAAACGGGGACGGGCTTTGCGCGCTCGGCTACGGCGCAATGCGGCTGCCCATGCTCGATGGAAGTAAAAAGAAAATAGATACGGACAAGTCCCGCGCCCTTATTGAAGAAGCGTACAAAAGGGGCGTTAACTACTATGATACGGCCTTTGCATACAACGGCGGTGAAAACGAGAAGGTCTTGGGTTACTGCGTTAAGCCTTTCAGAAAAGAAATCAAGCTCGCCACGAAGCTCCCTTTGCTTAAAATAAAGAGCAAAGAGGACTTTGACGCGCTTTTTTACACCTCGCTTGAAAGGCTGGGGACGGATTATATTGATTATTACCTTATCCACTGTATTCTTTCATATTCGCAGTACGCTAAAATGGTGAATTTCGGGCTTAAAGAATGGATAGGCAAGAAAAAAGCCGAAGGCTCCATAATAAACATAGGCTTTAGCTTCCACGGCTCGCGCGAGGATTTTATACAAATCGTTGACGATTACGACTGGGACTTCTGCCAGATACAGTACAATTATTACGACGTTAATTTTCAGGCGGGGAGGGACGGGCTTCTTTACGCGGCGTCAAAGGGACTCCCTGTTATAATTATGGAACCGCTGCGCGGCGGCAAGCTCGTCAAGGACGTACCGGACAGCGTAAAACGGATATTCGCTGAAGCCTTCCCGCAACTGAGTCTTGCGGAAATAGGACTGAGGTTTGTTCTAAACCACCCCGAGGTAACGGTAGTTTTAAGCGGGATGAGCAACGAGGAGATGCTTCGCGGCAATATTCTGACGGTTAAAAGAAACGAAGCCGGCTGCCTTTCCGAAGAGGATTTGCGGGTATATGAAAAGGCGAGGCTTGCATTCGCCAAGGAGATACGCATACCATGTACGGGCTGCGCGTACTGTATGCCCTGTCCGGCATCCGTAAATATTCCGGGCTGTTTCTCGGTTTACAACAGCCTTTCCAAGGGTAAAAAGCTCAGAATAATGGCGGATTATGTCCAGACCTGCGGCGGACTGTCACACAACACCGGCTTTGCGGGTCAATGCATTGAATGTGGAAAATGCAAGATAAAATGTCCGCAGGGCATAGACATACCGGTTGTTCTGAGAGACGTCAGACGGTCGTTTGAACCGCTGGGGCTTAAAGCGGGGCTGAAAGCCTTCAAGAAAATTAAATTCAGCTCAAAATAAAGCATAGCGCCCCGTAAAACGCGGGGGCGCCGTTTAAGGAGAACGCAGATGTGAATGTCGCGGATTTTTTTGACTCTTACGCGCAAAGTTGGGATGACGACTATGTTCCCGTGCTGCCCGCGCGCACTGCGGTCGCTTTAGTATGCGGCGCGGGATACTGCCGGACGGTTCTCGATATCGCCTGCGGAACAGGTGCGATGTTTAAGGAACTGCTTGAAATCGGGAACGCCGAAATTACGGGCGTGGACATATCGCCGAAAATGGCGCAAATCGCGGCGTTAAAGTTTTCCGGCGAGCCGCGTATAAAAGTCGTCTGCCTTGATGTCGCCGAGCTTCGCGGGCAAGTATTCGACTGCGCCGTTATGTACAACGCGTATCCACATTTTCCTGATAAAAAGATGCTTCTAAAAACCGTTTCGCGCCTTTTGAACGCGGGCGGCAGGTTTACGGTGGCGCACGGGAACGGTCGTGATAAAATCAACGCCCATCACGGCGGCGCAGCTGAGCATTTCAGCACGAGGCTAAAACCGGTAAAAGAAGAAGCGGCTCTCTGGGAGCCGCTGTTTGACGTGGACTGTACTGTTGATACGCCGAATTTTTACCTTATTTCAGGAACCGTTTAGGCTGAGCTTCGTTCTTTTGAAGGCTATTATCAAAAGCGGGATGATAACTATCTGTAAAACGATACCGGGAAGCGCGCGCGTAACCGCGCCCGCCCAAAATTCGGCAAGACCGAATTTACCGTCTTGCAGCCCCATAACAGCCAGTGTCGCGAGTCCCCACACAACGCGCCCGATTATCATCGATACGATAAGCTCTATGTATATGTAAGCGTTTTTCTTAGGAAGGAGCTTATAGAGTATTCCCGAAGCGAAGCCGTAAACCGCAAGCTCGAACGCCATTGCAATTCCCGTAGGCATAATGGGCGGCATACCGAAAAGCAAAAAGCGAAGCGGCGGGGCTATAAGCCCGACGGCGGCGCCCCACGGAGCGCCGCAGATAAAGCCGCAAAGCAGGACGGGAATATGCATCGGGCAGAGCATTTGACCTATCTGCGGGATTTGACCGGTAAGAAAGGGGAGCACGAGCGAGAGGGCGAGGAACATCCCCGAAAAGGTGAGTCTTAATAAATTTTTATTTTTCATAACATTTCCTTTCCGACACAAAGGCGCCGTTTCTTTTCTGAGAAACGACACCTTCATAGTATCATAAAAATTTGCGCTGAAAGATAAGTAAGGGACTGCTGCCCCGCGCCGCTTGTGCTAAGCAATTACAGAATAATGGATAGCGGCTGTTTTGTCAATAAAAAATTAAATATTCAGACCGGAAAGCTTCAACAGAACATCATCTAAAAGCTCAGTCATTGTTTCTGTGCCTATTCCCGCCACAAAAAATCCGCATTTATTTACAGGGATAAGAATTTTTGCGGCATCACTTTGCCCGACGGCCACAGCCATAGCGGGGGTAATTTCGCCTATAAGTGAGTCCGCCATTACAATTGCAATCGGTCCTATTATAACATCAGCCCTTCGGCAAGCGGTTATAACAGAGTTTTCACCCGTTGCCGCAAAATCAGGCTCACCTTTTAGCATAGCGGCAGTTGCGATACTATTTGTGCCGACAGCGGTAATTATAGCTTTCGGAAAGTTTGTCTTTATTCGCTCTACAAGCTGCCTTCCCATTTTGCCGCCTTGTGCGTCAATAAGCAATATTTTCATACTTTTCCCCTTCGATAAACTTTATCTAATTTTTTTAACAGCTCTGAAAAAGGCAAAACAAGAAAACCTACCGCAAAGTTGCCAGCCGCGTGAAGCGCGTCAAACGAAAGCCCTGCTATTATCCACGATATCATCTGCTTAAACGACAAATTGAATATTAAAGCCTGTGCGGGTGCGTATAAGGTGCCAAATGCAAGCCCAAAAAGAGCGTTAACAATAGGATAAATAATCGTTTTAGATTTTTTTGATATATTTGTGGGGATAAGCATTGTAACGCCCCAAAGCACCGCCCAAATATAGAGGTATGGTATCCACCACATAGCAAAGCCCGCAATGAGTCCGTTTAAGAAAACATAAAGATATATAGGAATAAGGGCTTTTTTACGGTATGTGACAGTAAGCATCATAATAAACATCCCAAGCGGGTGAATATTAGGTAAAGCCTCCATTAAAACCTTTGAGGCGAGCATAAGGGCGGCGAACATCGCAAAAAGCGTCATCTCATATATAGTAATTTTACTTTTTTTTGCGAGGGCTCTTTCTACATTATCCTTTTGTGTAGACAAATTCATAATGCTCATTTGTGCTGATTGTAGTTGAATCTACGCCGGTGTTAGAGATGACGCCGTCCTTGCTGAGTGACCAATACGCTTTATCAGTGTCATAATCCGCCGTTATGCCGTTTACTGATTTAACATAAAGGCCGTATTGTCCCTCGTCTCCCGCTATTAACTCGTGTTCAAGCAAAGCGTCGCTAAGCTTTTCTTTATCTGTTTTTATTGTAAAAGTAACAGATTTATCCTCCGCTTTTACCTCAAGCTTAATAACCTTAGCGCCGGAGCCGAATTCCTTATCCTCATTGTATACGGCTTTACTCCAAAGTCCGTCCGAGGCCGTACCGGCAATGGTGGTAGAGCCTCCGTCCGTCGTGCTTGGGTCAGGCGTGTTAGAATTATTGCACGCAACGACTGAGGTAAGCATTAAAAGACAAAGGGCAGACAAAATCATGGTTTTGCAAAGGTTGTTTTTGAAACAAAGTTTTTTCATTTTTTTACTCCTCTTTTTCTATGATTTTGTACGCAAGCGGATATGATAAACGCGCTCTCCAAGAGAGCGCGGCGGATAACGATACGCACGCCGCGTTATAAAGCGCGGCGGCTTATGAAACCCGATGCTCTCCCATTTGCCCGAAAGCGATTTACCGGCGCAAGACGATAAGCATTCCGACTTAAAACCGCAAAGCGCGGTTTATTACGGCAATGGCTGTTGCGACGGATTTGCACCGTACTTTCCTTATCCCCGAACGGCGGCGTCGAGCGCCGGGTCCGGTTGCGCCGTCATAGCGGCGCCGAATTGCGTTATTCGATTGAATACGGTTTTAATATACATTGTACGAGTCTGTTTGTCAAGCAAAGAAGCTCTCTTTCAGGATTTTATTGACAAATTTCGGACATATGATAAAATCAATCAAAAGAACAGGAGGGCGCAATTTATGGATACGGGAATTTCAAGGGAAGACGCATTAAAGTTATTGAAAAAGCACAACAGAGAGCCGTTTCACCTTCAGCACGCGTTTGCTGTCGAGGGCGTGATGCTTTGGTACGCGGACAAACTCGGATACGGCGGCGATAAGAGGTTTTGGGGCACGGCAGGCTTGCTGCATGACATTGATTTTGAGAAATACGCGGATATGCATTGCAAAAAAGCTCCCGAGCTGCTAAAAGAGGGCGGCTGCTCGGACGAGCTTATACACGCCGTATGCTCGCACGGATACGGCATATGCTGCGACGTCGCTCCCGAGCATGAAATGGAAAAGGTTTTGTTCGCCGCCGACGAGCTGACGGGTCTTATCGGCGCAGCCGCGCTTATGCGCCCGTCAAAAAGCTGTGCGGATATGGAGCTTTCAAGCCTCAAAAAGAAATTTAAGGATAAAAAATTTGCGGCGGGCTGCTCGCGCGAGATTATAATATCGGGAGCCGAGCTCCTCGGCTGGGAGCTTGACAAGCTTTTACTGCTCACGCTGGACGCTATGAAATCCTGTGAAAGCGCCGTGGCGGACGAGATGAAAAAGCTTTGAGCTTCAGCGAACGACTTGCCGGGCTCCAAACCGGCAGGTTTTTTCTGTTGACAACATATTTGCCGTAAGCTATAATCTATTCGTTTTCACAGTTACACACCGGGATGTGGCGAAGTTTGGTATCGCGCTTGGTTTGGGACCAAGATGCCGCAGGTTCGAATCCTGTCATCCCGACCAAAAAGTGCCGCACGGGCGGCAGTGAAAAGTGATGAATGATAAATTGCAAATGATAAATATGGAAAGCGCAGAAATTAGGCGGCGCTTTTTGTATTCATCATTTATCATCAGCGAAAGCGAATCATTCATCATTTTTCATTTAAAAAATTGAAAAAACATCAATGACAGTAGTTGCAACAGGTCAAATCTCCACCTTGAAATCCGTTGCATCTTTTTTGTCATTCAAAGACAGCGGTGAGATGCCGCGGACAAGTCGCGCTCTTACCCTTGTGGATAGGGGCGCTTTTTTCGCCCTAAAATCCCGTTTACTGTACTTTTTATATTCTTTTGGTCTCACATCAATTGTAATACTGCATTTTCGGCAACAAACCATCACTTTTAGTTGCATTTATTTGTTAAATAGTCTACAATTAAATTTAAGAGCTATGGAATACTTGTTTTTATTTTTTTCTCATATTCCATATCTTCCCGCTCAATTTTCCGGCTCGTTTTTTACATTATCATACAAAACCAAAGGTGAAAGCCTTTATAACCGGCAAAGCATATTGGCGGATACCGCTTTGCCTATATACGGTGAATATAGAAAACATATCTTGCTGGGTATACCTGCGTTTACAGCAGCCGTTGCCCTCGTGCTGATTTATGTCCGTTACAAGTTAAAAACAAAATCTAATAAAAAACAATTATATAAGTACTCGGGAGAGTGAAAGGAAGATATTTATGAAGAAAAGAATGTTATCATTGGCACTGTGCTTTTGTATGATTTTTACGCTTTTTAATTTCGGTGTAGTGACAATGAAAGCTGCGGCGGCAAATCCCGTTGAATTAGACCTTTCTAACGGAAAGATTGAGATTTACCATAATGGGTACAAGCAAGGCGGCGGCACGCTAATCCCGGACAGTGGGCGCAGCTATGTAATAACCGGTCAGAAAAAGGATGATACACCGCTTAATATATTTAATACTTCCGCTAACCCTGTTTCTTATGATATAGTGCTTGACGGGGCAAGAATAGAGGGAAATAATTGGTGTACAGCTATTCGGTTAGATAATAAATCTGACGGTCACGAACAATCCCCTCAATATCTTAATGTAAACTTGCATATTATAGGGGATGTATATGCAGCGGCGCACGGCCACCCGGGTATTCAGGCGGACGGCAAGTCGCAGCTAACCATTTCAGCAGAAAATGGCAGCGCATTTACGAGTAAAGACGCTTATGGTGGAGCATGTGCGATATCAAGCAATATAACTTTATATAATAACCTCCCAAGCTATGCGATAATGAGCGTAAACGGCACGCCTACAACAAATATTAATGATGCGTACACACATAAGACGTTCGAAATTGGTTTTGGCAGTATTCCTGACGACTCTGAATTTGCATATACTAAAATAAATAATGACACGGAAATTGAGATTACAGGTCCCGGTTCTTTAACAGGGGTAAGTATAGTTATTCCGAATACAATAGAAGGCTTACCCGTAACAAGTATAGGAGACGATGCGTTTTCCGGCTCATCTTTTGAAAACATAACGCTTCCTGATAGCCTAACTAATATTGGAGACCGAGCATTTAGTAACAGTAGTATTAGCAACATAGTAATTCCCGATAGCGTTACACACATTGGTGATTATGCTTTTAGTGATATATGGTATCTTTCCAGCTTCACAGTACCGAATAGCGTTACGAGCATGGGCGAATATGTGCTTTCTAATTGCGTGAGCCTTATAGGTGTAACATTAGGAACGGGACTTACAGCTGTTCCTGAGGGGGCATTTTATAGAAGCAGTATAGAAAGCATAACATTACCTGAAAATATAACGAGTATTGAGGCTAAGGCGTTTTATCAAACAAGGCTTACGAGCGTAGTAATCCCCGATAGCATAACAAGCATTGGTGACTATGCTTTTGCCTTCGCGGAATATATAACGAGTGCTACCATTTCTGACAGCGTAACGAGTATGGGTAATAATGTGTTTTATGAATGCAGAAGACTTAAAAATGTAACATGGGGTGCCGGCTTAACGAGTATACCGGAAAACACCTTTGGTGCAAGCGGGATTGAAAGCATAGTAATCCCTGAGGGTGTCACAAATATCGGACATAGGGCGTTTGCTGGTTCCTCTCTTAAAAATGTAACATTTCCTAATAGCTTAACTAATATTGATAGCTATGCATTTCAAGCCTGCACATATCTTGAGAGCATAACTTTCCCCGAAAATGTGAATATCTCTGAATTTGCTTTTAGTAATTGTTCTGCTCTTGAAAACATAACAATACCTGATAATATCGGGAGCATAGTTGCTAACTCGTTTGACGGAACTTTTTATGATGAGCATAAACGCGAAGACGGGATACTATATATCGGCAAGCATTTAATCAATGTTCCCGAAAAGTACAGCGGAAGCCTTGTGGTAAAACCCGGGACACTATCTATTGCAAGTAAAGCGTTTCGTTACTGTACGACGATTACGGGCGTAGAAATGCCTTATGGTATCAAAGTTATTAGGGATTCTACATTTTATAACTGCCCGTTGCTTGTAAGTGTAGAGTTACCTTCAAGCGTAACTATAATTGAACAATACGCGTTTTACGATTGCAAAGCTCTTGCGAATATCTCCATTCCCGAAGGAGTTACCTATATTGGTAATGCGGCCTTTTATCGTTGTGTTGCTCTTAAAAGCTTAACACTACCTGACAATATCACAGTTATTGAAAAAAGCACATTTAGCGAGTGTGCATCACTTGAAAGTATAAATATACCTTCAAGTGTAATGAGTATTGGCGGTGGGGCATTCTACAATTGCAGTTCTTTAGTAAGCATATCACTGCCGGAGGGAATTACAGCTATTTTAGACGGTACATTTGGCAAATGTACTTCACTTAAAAATGTTGATATACCCTCAAGTGTAACGAGTATAGGGGCGAATGTATTTAATAATTGCAGCGCTCTTAAAAACTTAGTCATTCCTGCCACTGTAACAAGTATTTCTATCGCTGCCTTCCCTAATATTGCTAATACTTTTCTTATCTTTTGCTATGAAAACAGTGCGGCTCATAGCTTTGCTATAAGTAGGGGCTTTGACTATGAGCTGATTGAAAGTCATCGCCTTGAAAAAAAAGAGAGTTCATCACTTTTCATTAACAGCTACCTTAAAGCTATATATCCTTACAGCGCTTATACGGCGGCAGAATTTTTATCTGACTTTAACGATACAAATCACATCAAGCTATATAACGGTGTAGGTACAGAGATAAATGGAACAACCCTTGTTGGAACGGGCTGTGAGCTACAGCTAATTTACAGAGATATAGCAATCGATAGTGCGGTAGTAGTTGTACAGGGCGACCTAACGGGTGACGGCGCACAAGACGCGTCAGACCTATTCTTACTGAATAAAGCCGTAAACGGACACTCCGCATTAACGGGCGCATACTATTTAGCCGCAAATGCCGACGGCATTGACGGTATAGATATATCAGACTATCAGATGTTACTTAATTCTATTTTAGGGATTGCATCGTGTCATTAAAATATTGAATTATCGATGCAAAAAGGAGAGTTTAGTATTCTCCTTTTTGCTGTTTTGTGATACAATAACCCCAAGGCGGCGTTGTACGCGACGAAAAGGCTTGCCCCTTTTGAAAAAATAAAGATGAAAAACTGAACTGCTGTTAGAAAACACACTTACAACAAAAGCACGCACAAGATTCTCCGCAAAACTCCCGCAATCGGGATTAAAAGCTATTGAAGAGCCTCAAATCAAGCAATGTGTTCGAATAGCAAAAAATTATCTCCTATACTAAGGGAACCGCATTTCATAATGCGGGGGATAGTTTAAAGATTTATCGTTAAGAAAGAAGGGTGATAGCCTCTCTTAATGCAATGAAATTTTGCGGTTTACAGAACGAGACAGAAATCCTTTCAGTAATTTATGGAAAGTGGGGGTTAATCCATGAGTAAAATTTGCGAAAACTGTGGTACGCAACTTGATTCAGACGTAGATTTATGCGTTTCCTGTGAAGCGCAAAAGCGACTATCAGACCCGCCGACACTGGAGGCGACACCCGTAAGCGAAGCGATTAAAATGGTCACAAACGCCGTATTCGCTTCGGGTGCCGCCGGAGAAAGTCAATTTTCACACGCCATACCCAAAGCGGCGGGAGAGCTTTCCGCCGCAATCAGTCCGTTCAAGGTTATTTCACAGAGTGTTTCAGGGCTATATCGTAGTTTTATCACGGTGTTTAAAGACAAAAAGCGTTTGATTTCCGCGCTTGTTTTGGCGTTGATTTGGTTTGTTCTCACACTGCTTCCTCTGCTGGGCGTTAACCCCATACCGGTCAAGTGGCTTTCGTTTTTAACGTTTGCACAGGGCGGGACCTCCGGCGGTATAATAGGCTTTGTCGGCGGCACAGTGGGCAAGGGTGTGTTCGCGTACTTTTTGATGACATTAGTAATGCCGTTAACCCGCGGGCAAAAGCCTTTTGCCGGTATCGGCGGCGGAATAAAACAATTTCTTACGGCATTAAAAGTTAAAAAAATGGCGCAAGCGGCACCTTTGTTTCTTGGAGCGGGCGCGGCGCTCATAAGCTACAATTTTATGACGGGGAAAGTCTCGCTTCAAAATAGCATGGCGGGCGTTGCGGCGCTCCTATTGTCCCTGCGGGCGCTGTCAGGTAAAGCAGGTTTTCTTCGTCGTTTTTTTAGTGCGTTTATAGCTAAAAAGACAAAAGAGATAAAGCTCAACACCGGTGATATAAATCGTGTTATTGCGGGAGTGACTGCGGGCTTCGCGCTGGCACTGCCTTTGTCAGCGCTAAATATCCATAGGTTACAGTTGCCTTATGTGATAGGAGCGGCGCTACTCATTGCGGGGTTAATACTCGGCATTGTGCTAAAAGCCGATAAGGAGGTGGCGTTATGATTAAGAAAATAATAACCGCTGCATTATCCTGCCTGTTTGCGTTAACTGCACTAAGCATGCTTTCATTAGCTGCGGCACAAGAGCAAGAGCGGTATCCTTATGATGACAACGAATCCTACGCGTACTTGGTAGAGCTTGAGGAGTCTCGTAAGGATGATGTCGAGTACTACTATAGATGGTACATAAGGGTGCGCCAAAAAGAGACTATAAAGATGCTGTCATACGATAAGCTTGAGATATCTTTTGGCGGTATTGATTCTTATTTTCATAAGCACGAACCCAAGGTTGACACAATAGAGCTTGCAACTGCATATTACACTACCTATGATGCCCCCAATACGCCAATTCTTAAAACCAGAGAGCAAGAATTAGAGCATTCCAACAACGTAGCATTCGAACTGACTTCCACCAATTTAAGCTGGTCTGATTATGTAGCTGAGATTCGGTCTTATTATCTCGAAAAAGATGAGAGAACGATAGAGTTTAACACAGAAGAAAGCAATGCCATGGGGTATAAGGCTTTAATAGTAAATGATACGCAAGAGACCAGTCGAGCGGATGGATTTCTTTATATTATAGCTTATAAGACAGTCTATATTTATATGGACGACGCGACTATGCCAAATTCAACCCCAGTTGTAAAAATAATGTCAGACGGGTATGTCAAGGGAACATACAGTCATTCCCTTTCAAATAATCCGTATGATAAATTTAAAGAGCTAAGCCAGCAAGCCCTTGAAAAGTATAGTAAGCTATTTAGAGACGAGGCGTTAAAGCACCTCGATGCTGAAATGGCTGAAATAGATAATGCCCTTAACGGTATCTCATCTATTAAACCCAAAATAACAAGAACAATTAATATGCAGGTTCCGTATAAAGGTTCTGGGAATAAGGGTGACGGGCAAAAAGCAAACGATGACGACGCCAAAGGGAACAATAAAGACGTCATAATAAACACCGATGCTGAAAAGAATGCCGGTGAAACCGGCTTTTCAGTCGCTGCTGCCGTTATATTAGGCGTGGCGGCAGGTGCTGCGGGACTATTTGGCGCAGGTGCGACTGGTGGTGTAGCAGGCGGTACGGCAGCAGATAGCACCGTCGAGGGTGAGAACTCAAAAGAGGATGGCACATACCAGATGATTATTGGCAAGGATTTTGGCGATTCTATTAAATTGGGGAAAAAGCAGCGTGTTTGGGCAAGAATGGTGGAGATGAAAAATGGTGCGTTAATAGACCGCCAGGACCTAACAGCAGACATATCCATTTTCTCCAATGAGGTGATAATAGGAGCGCTCTCACAGCGTGGTCAAAATATAGAGGCAGAGGTACAAATTTTAGAAAATGCCCCGCCCGAGGGGATAATAAGCTTTGTTTACAGCGGCGCGAACGGCTCCTTTACAAACAAGGTTAAATTTAAGCTGCTTGGTAAGGGTGAGATTAAATTAGAGTCCGACAAGGTTAACATACTCTCGACTGAACACAAGCCATTTGAGCTTGTGTATGAGCTGATAAACTTTATTGAGGAAGAGCCACCCGTGGAAATTACAGCCTCTTCTGGGTTCGTGGCTTTAGATATGGGCAAAAACGACAAACAGCAGACAGTAATTCTAATTTCTCCCGGTCCCGACGCTGAGCCGTGGGACCATAAGACGTTTATAAAACCATGCACATGCGAAATAACAGCCAAGGATGGTGAACTTATAGTTAAGACCAAGTTTGAGGTAAGCGTGTGCTTTGAGGGAATTGGAACGGCATATGAGAAGATTGATATCGACGCACTTCCGGACGACGCCCTTGTCGAGTGCTTTACCGAAAAGGAAAAACAAAAACGCGAGGAAAAGGCACTGTGGATTGCGCTAACCGTCATGGAATGGGACGAAAAGCGCCGAACGCTTGAGCCTAACGATGCCAAAAGCAGTGCTTTGCGGTTTACATTCGGCGTACACCCCGACTTTGAGTTCAAGTCACCCGAGTCAAAAGCGCTGGCACAAAGGGTAATTATAAAAGCCGATTTAGACACTCAAATGCTACCTCCACCAGCAGCGCTAAGTATAGATAAACTTAAAAAGCCTGCGGCTTGGCGTCTAATGGCGGCAGCTGACCCAAACGAGGGCGCGGCACCCTTCGATATACAAATCACAGTCTCTTGCGAGAGTGACACATCTCTAACGCCGCTTCCTCTCAAGGCGCAGTTGAAGGCAAATCCCGATTTTAAGGGAATGGTTCGGTGGTTTTTAGAATACCCCATAGGCAGTGCTGCCGCTGAGTTTATTAAGCTTGGCAATGTTGATATTTATCACAAAGCTTTGGATTTTATCGAAAGCAGAGTATATCCCGTAAGCGGCATACCTTGGTCGGCAAACCTATTGTGGAGAAGGGATGACAACAGCCACTACGAAACAGGACGCGGCGACATCATGCGCAAATCCTATATTGCTATTAAGGACTCCTACTTCCCCAAGGGAATTGGCGAAAATGAATTCAAGCAGGTGCAGACGCTTGTGCATGAGCTATGCCATGTCATCGAGGACCAGCACGGTGATTATGCAGTAACTGCGACATCAGAGCGCCACGCCTATTTCCTGCAGCATCTTTCCGATTTAACACGGGGGCTCGTCGGCGTTGAAAATCCGAGCGGCGATGTTCAGACAGATATAAGGACTGCCATAAACGCCGCCTATTGGAACTGTATGGACCCTGAGATTATTGGCGACCTTAATAACATAGAGCCTTGGTTCGGGGGCAAATTTAATCTCAGCGCACACGAGCTGTTCGACAAATACGCCTATCACATTGACACATTAGGCGGTAAAATGACCAGCTCCCATAGGGAAGTCGTTGCAAAGGCTTTTCGCCATTGGTACTTTCCCGGAAATCTCAGCGAGGTTGAGGTGCAAAGAGGGGGCAAGGTTGATACCATTGGTAAGTTTGTAGAGACTGACGGACTATTTAAAGGCGCAGAGTGGACATTTAGGTGGAATCAGGGTATGCTCAGTGAAGTTTCGCTTGCCTACGATGGGCACACCTGTGATATTAAAGATTATGAATGGATGGGCGGCAGGGAATTAAAGCTGCGAGTCAATATGATGATAATGGAAAATCAGTCTGCCTCTAATAGCCACGACAGCCTATTAGTCACTTTGGACGGCGGAACATACAATATGTCTGCGCGCTCCTTCCCATCTGTGCGCTCATTCTCCACCAACTGGAAATTACTAAACGACCACCAGCACAGCCTAATTTTCAAGAGAACGGGCTTTAACGAATTTAGTTCCTGGACTGAGCGAAAAAAGTGATACTAAGCCATATGAAAAAGGAGGGCGAAGGTCAAGAATTGCCGTCCCCATTAGTTTAGTGTAGGTGCCCTGATAATTGTAGTCGGAATTCGGGAAAAACCCCGCAAGCGAAACAAAAAACAGCAAGCTCCTGCCAATCATTAGAAAACCTCGTTTTAGGAAAGGCGATATGTAATTAAAAATTAAACTAATGATGTAAAACGGTTAATATATCGGCAAAAAACCGAAGCCCCGCTCCTTATTGCGGGGCTTCGGTCTTTTTGTAAAGCTGTAATGAAAAATACTATGCATAAGACTTTTATGATGATAAGATATGGAAATTAGGGTTTGAGAGTGGTGTAATTTTAAGGTAGTTACCGACGCGGAAAGCTGCGGCGGCAGCGTAAGCGTTAGTTTTTTCTTTTCGCTTTTTCCTTGGCAATCCTGATTTTATTTAATGCTTGCTGAACAATTCAAAAACGCAACAACCGCAATACTATGACCGTGTTTTTGAATTGTTCAGGTGCAAGGTTTTTTGCCAAATTCGGCGAAAAACCTCCTAAATGGATTTGCGGCGTGTGTCCGCAAATTCATTCAGGAGGTCAATCAATGCATTTGTTCAGTGGACATTATTTAGTATCTGTTATTTTATGCGGTTCTGTCATAGCGCGTATGTCGAGAGCTTTTTCTAAGGTCTTTTCGTCTAAAAGCTTTTTACCGCGTATTAAATCGCGAACGTTTGCTCCCGTTTCTAAGGCTTCCTTCGCGATTTCCTCCGCCTTTTTATAGCCGATATGCACAGATAACGCCGTTACAATGCCAATGCTTGACTCGGCAAGCTCTAAACAGCGTTTTTCGTTAGCGGTAATACCCTTAATACAGTTTTCAGTAAGTGTGTTTACAGCCCCCGAAAGAGCGGTAACAGACTCAAAAAGAGCGTAAAACATAACGGGTTCAAACGCGTTAAGCTCAAGC
>CAZQXZ010000002.1:39169-47046 GCA_964597515.1 uncultured Eubacteriales bacterium
ACTGATTGTAACATCGTGTCCTATCACTAAAAATGCAACCTGCGAAACGACCTCAGGGATAACGGGATTGATTTTGCCCGGCATAATAGAGGAGCCCTTTTGCTTTGAGGGAAGCGTGATTTCCCCTATTCCCGTGCGCGGTCCGCTTGAAAGCAGGCGCAAATCATTGCTGATTTTTGACAGGGTTACGGCACACGCTTTAAGCGCGCCGGAAACGACGACGAAGCAGTCCTGATTTTGCGTCGCGTCAAATAAATTTTCCGACTGAACTAATTCATACCCTGTGATATCGCTCAGCTGCGCCGTTATATTTTGTAAATATTCGGGACTTGCGTTAATCGCCGTGCCGATAGCGGTAGCCCCCATATTTATTGTGAGCAGTAAAGGATAAACCTTTTCTATTTGGCTAATGGAACGGGATATGGCACAGGCAAATGCGCCAAAGCTTTGCCCTAAACGCATAGGAACAGCGTCTTGAAGCTGTGTTCTGCCCATTTTTATTACATGGTCAAATTCCTCTGATTTTTCTAAAAGCGCTTTATGCAGCTCTTTTAGCAAGCTTATAAGCTCATTTAATAAGCTAAGAGTCGTTAAACGCCCCGCCGTTGGTATAACGTCATTCGTAGACTGCGCCATATTCACATGGTCATTAGGGTGGCATAAGCGATATTCGCCTATTTTCCCTCCTAAAATCTGACTTGCCCTGTTTGCGATTACCTCATTCGCGTTCATATTAGCGGAAGTGCCCGCCCCGCCTTGAATGGGGTCAACGATAAACTCGTCTAAAAGCAATCCGCCGATAATTTCATCACACGCCTTTACGATTGCTTTGCCAACCTTTTGATCAAGAAAGCCGTATCTCGCGTTTACAACAGCGGCGGCTTTTTTTATTTTTGCGATATTTGTTATAAAGCTTGTGTTCATCGTTCTTTCGGTGATTTGAAAATTTTGCTTTGCCCGTAATGTCTCGGCTCCGTAATAGGCGTTTGGCAAAACCTTGAGGTTTTCAGAGTTACCGCCCGTTTGATTTGTACCGTTTTTCAATTTTGACATCCCTTCCGAATATTTATATGCGTATTCTGCCTTGCCTGAATTATGTACAGCAACACAGTTAATAAAGCCCACTCTCTCTCCTAAAACGAGAAATTTGAATTTACATAAAAAACGCCCGCGTTTTCGCAAGCGTTTGTGGGCTTATTTTTTATCTATAAAGCCTGCCTGCTCACTTAGTAGGATATCTCCTGCGTAAACAAACAATTACCTAACACTATAATAGTAATTAACTGAGCGGTTGTCAACAGATTTTGCTTTTATCTGTTGACGCGCTGATACCGGTCTGTAAAACCGTGAAAGCGTTCACATTTAATATCGTTTCGGAAAGAACGAAAAATTTATTTAAAAGCGGCGGCGCCCGAAAAACCCGAAACGGCGGCGCCCGTGAAATCCGAGCCGCAGACACAGGGGGAAACCGTTCCGGATATATCGGAGGGACTCGTTTTATATAAAAGCGCGAAAGAAGTCGAGAGCATTTCCGACGGGCGGTTGATAAATCATTATCTTCAAAAAGACGAGTCTGTCATTCCCGATTTTTACGAGCCGGACGATTTCGGAGTTAAGCCGGAACAGGGGGAGACGTGGCACGAAATTTCTTCAAATTCGGTTTGTACCGCCGACGCGGCGAAAAATGAGGTGAACGACTTTGCCTTTAAACAAAAGCCGGCGTCCCATACCGTGGATTATATCGGCGAAAACAATTATTATTACGAATTCCGGCTGAGGTATACATTAGGAAAAACACCGGAGTCCGCCGTGTATACAGTGCGGGTGATCGTATATAAGGACAGCGCGAAATATTGCGGGTTCAGCAGTCAGACCGGTTATTTCGCTGAAATATGCGCTTTGAACAGAAGCTCGGTTTTGGAATTGCTGGATTTGGAAGTCTTTTTGCATTACGGCGCCGGTAATACTGTATACAGGGAGTTGACGGAAACAGGCGGCGAATATATCTATACACTCTACAGGATAGGCGGCGGCAGCGGAGACTGGAATGTTAACGACCGTGTGACCTTGGAGAAAATTACGCTCGCCGTAAACAAAAAAACAGGCGCGTACAAAACTATGAAATCTATTGGTTTTAATGCCTCCCAGCGTCAGGTATTAAAGGATTTGGAGGTTCCGGGAACCGCCAAGAGGCTTATATTTTACTGAATAAAAAACAACAAAACGCCCTGTGCCGCGTTTGACGCGGCGCAGGGTTTTGGGCTGTCGGGGGAAAGATGGTTCTTTGCTGCTTATCTGTTCTCTCTATCTCTGAAACCAAAGATATATATCCTTACCGCCGGCGTTCTTGTTAAGGTCATATTTATGAGGTTCGTTCCAGTCTTTCACTCTTGTCCATCCGGAACCTATCCGCTCTGTGGATTTGGTAACGCCGATAATCTCCACGGACAAGGTTCTTATCGGGTCGCCGGCTTCCTTGTCTTTTGAGTAAAACAAGAAAATATCATCGCCGCCGGCACCTTTGTTTAAGTCATATTGCGAACGCAGGGTATAGGGGACGCCGGTATCATCCTTCGTATAGATATCTTTGCTTTTTATTAGCTTTATGGTTTCCGGCGGGTCTCTGTGAAAGTGAAAAACCAAATCCCGGATTGCCTCATCGGGCTCGGTGGTTGTTGTGTAGCCTAAATAGGTGTAATCTCCCCTTTTTCTTGTGTTCATATTCAAATCCAGCTCTATGATATAGATTTCATCGGACGATTTGCTGAACAAATCGGATTTTGCCTGGCTTGCGCCGCTGTGAGACCCGAAATATATATCTTTGATATAAGTAACCTTGTCTTGATATTTTTCGAGGTTGCTTCCCGCTTTTTCAAGCAATGTTTTATATTCGTCCTCAATGGCGTCCTGCCGTATTTTTCGTTCCGCTGCCGCATCCTTCTCCTTTTGGGACGCGTTTGAGGGGACGCTTGTGTCAATCAGCAGCCAAACGGGATACATTTCAGATTTGCTTTTTAGATTACCCGCTTTAATCAAAGTAAGGTATTCGGTGCTTTCGATGCTTGTGGACCATTCTTTATAATTTGCTTTGGCGCTGTCAAAGCCGGACATATCGATGTCTACCTTCCCGCCGTAGGACTTGACTTTTAATGTGCTGTTCTCAAAGAAATGACTGGTGTTTTCCGAAAAATTCGTACTCGTCTTAGCGGACACGGCGCCCCAGGAGGCTTCAACGCTTGTTTTAATCTCCTTGGCGCTCTCGTGCTTAATGTTATCGTAAACATAGCTCATATCAAGGCGCCCGCCCAAAGAAACAGAAAGCATAATATGCGTCCCATAGATATCGAACAGTTCGGCGGGAGTTATAGAGTTGTCAAGGAGCGCCTCCTTAAATCCCTTTAAAAGATATTTCTCCCGAAACTCCCGGTCTGTTATTTTCCCCATCAGTACATTCTGTTTTACCTTGGTGAGAATGGCGCTGCCTTTGGCAAAGCTTTTTTGTTCGTTCACCTTTGAGGAGGTATCCAGACCGAAATCCACTTTAAGACTGCCGCCGAAAAGAGAACTTGTCTCTACCCCCGCGGTTACTGCAAGATTGCTCATGTAGGAATAGATGTCCTGACCCGCTTCGGTTGAAAACTCGGTCGTCCGCTGCGCGTTGACATCCTCGTAAATTAAACCGTCCTCCACCATTTTATCGGTGTCTAAAGCGCACGCTTTTACCTCGTCCGACTGATAATACGGGCTGTTGATGACATCATACCCGCAGCCGATAAAGCCGCTGTAGTCTTTCGTCATTTTTCCGGGGGCGCCCAAGCCGCCCTGGAGCAAATCGTCGCCGTCGCTTAAAGACTGACCGTCGCTCCCGGCGTCCAGTCCGGCTTGTTTTCCGTTATCACAGCCGGAAAACAGCGTAACCGACATCAACATCATTGCCAACAAAAATGAAAAAGCTTTTCTCATAATCATAATACTGCCTCCTGAAATTCTATATAATGTGTATAACCCAATTTATTATATAATAATTCAAGAGAGAGGGATATTCGCAATATTGCCCGTTTTATGTTGATTGTTACTATGTTTCAAGCCACGAAGTTTAGCGGGTCATTACCGCTCGAAATTCAGACGGAGTCATACCTGTTTGCCGCTTAAATATCTTTACAAAGCTACCGCTGTAATCCGCCCCGCATTGTAAAAAAGCCTGTGAAACGGACAGGTTGGTTTCACACAGTTTATCTTTAATCTTTTCAATTTTAACGTTTCTGTAATAACAATACGGCGTTACACCGGTATGCTGTTTAAATAAACGCACATAATGATATTTGCTTACGTTAACGGCACTTGCCAGCTTATCTATGTCGAATTCCTCCCTCCAATGCCCGTCTATGTATTCCTTGCCCTTTATGATTTCTTCTTTACCTTGATACTCCCTCGACGTGATAAAAGCAAATACAATATACAGCGGCCGGCCGTCGCCGCCGCGTATGGGGAAGGCGATCATATCATGGTATAGACTGCCCGTTAAAGGCGCGTTATCATCGCCTAACCGCTCGACAATTTCCTGGCGCGGTACCTTGACGTCATACGCGAAAACAGCTTCTCCTCTAAAAGCTCTCGAAGTAAAATCCTTTACGCCCCATTTTTCAAGGTTTGGGTTTAACAGAATATTGTGCTTTTTATAGAGCTTTTCGGGGTTTGATATTTTAGCGAATTTAAGATACGCCTCGTTGGCTAAAAGCATTGTGCCGTCCGGCGAGCAGATATGCATCGGATAGGGAAAGCGCCTTATAATTTCCGCAAACAGCTCCTTATTGTCGTACAGCGACTGAAACCGCCATATATCCTCGTGGTTTTGTTCCTTATTCGCAAGCGGGTCCTTTTCCTCCCGGGAGGCGGCTTTCCTCCGTCTGTCAACCGGTTTGGCCGTGTTCTCGGGAATGAGCCACAGGTTACCCTTTTTCACCGCGCCCTCTAGCCTGCCTTCGGTACAATATACCGTTATAATCCGAGTGCCCACGCCCCAAAAAGCACTCGCTTCCTTAATGGTCATATAATCCATGTCCGGCGTCTCCTATTATAAATGATGCGTTTATTATACTGCAAGTAAATGCATATTACAAGAATATAAAAATACGCGTACATATAAATATTTAACGGATGGAACATAATTACGCAACAGCGTATACGCACAATCGTTATTTTGTGTACGCTTTAAAAAGGTGATAATTTTGAATGTAAAAGACGAGGTAGTAAACAGATTTAAACAAATATGCAACAAAAGGAATATCAAGGCTAACGAACTTGCGACAATTGCCGGAGTAACCCCCTCGACCGTTTATAGTATGTATGATAAAACGAGGCGGGATGTTTCTGTTGTGACAATCAAAAAGCTTTGCGACGGACTTGAAATCACGCTTTCCGATTTCTTTGACACGAAGGAGTTTCGAGAGCTTGAGCAGGAAATAAAATAAAAAGCGAAGTAAAAAAATAACCGTGTTTCCGTTTAAGGGCGCGCGGTAAATTTAACAGAGGAGATAAAAACATATGAAAGACAGGGAGACTTACTTGAAAAACTACGCAAAGGCGAGAAGCAACCTGCTGATGATGACTGTTTTGACGGCGGCAAATATTTTTCTCTTGCTTGCAAACGTCTCGTTCAACTTCCCTTTTTCCGCGCTGGCGCCTCAGATTTTGGCGAGTATAGGGCTTTATGTCGAGGATGGCGTACGGGAGTCCTGGATGGTTGTTACGGGCGTGGTTCTCGGTATCGCCGCGTTAGGCGTTTACCTTCTGTGTTATTTTCTTTCAAAGAAAAACAGGGGCTGGATGAGCGCGGCTGCCGTTTTGTTCGGTTTAGACTGCGTGCTGCTCTTATTCATTGCCGCTACGGATTTTGACGCGTCTATGCTTATAGAAATCGCCTTTCACGTCTGGGTGATGGTTTATCTTGTTTTGGGCGTTATCGCAAACGCGAATTTAAAAAAGCTGCCGGAGGACGAAACTGCCGCAGCTCCCTTATACGCGGGAGAAGCTCCGGCGGTAAACTACGGGCAGGACGCGCCTCCCGCCCCCCGGAACGCCGGTACGGACGAACAACAGAATGAAAATCGGGACGGCTGAAAAGCTTTGCTTTCTTAATAAAGCGGTACATTTATTGGTTATAGGAGAAAATGCAATTGGATATTCCTGAACTTTACGGTAAGACGATAAAATTAAGAGCTATTAAAGAAAGCGATATTGACGACAGATTTAACATAGGCCGACATAATGAATTTGTACATATGTGCGGTGGAAATAGTTTTTCAAATACAGAGTATCCGGAGCGTTCTGTATGGGAAAGCTGGTACAAAAAACAGAAAAGCGAGGAATGTGCGTTTATTATTGAATATAACGGCAGTTGCATCGGTGGTTCGAGATTTCACAATATTTCTGAATCAGACAAAAGCGCTGCATATGCAATTGGGATATTTGATCCATCTATGTATTCTAAAGGAATTGGAACCGAAGTCACAAAATTAATGCTGAAATTCGGATTTGAAACATTAAAACTTCATAGGATTGACTTAAAAGTTCTTGATTACAATAAGCGAGGTATTCGCTGTTACGAAAAATGTGGATTTAAAATTGATGGCGTGTTGCGTGAAAGCGCGTTTATAGATGGGCAATTCTTTTCGGATATCGTTATGAGCATTTTAGAAAATGAATATTATACGGATTAGTAAAATAAAATGTCAGTCAACGGGCAGATAATTTATTTTTATGGGTAGGGAATACCGCAGTTTAAAAAATAAGAGCGAAACCTAAATAAAAAGAGGCAGATATGACAGATAACGTCGGAAAAAGCTGTATGGGTGTGTATTAAACCGATATAGAGCTTTCGGCGCGCATTTCAGCCCTGATTTTTTATTTGCGCCGTTGTGGAGCTTACGAGCTTATCTATGCTGACGCTTTCGACGCCGTATATAGATGTGCCGAGCATTCCGTTTAAGGGCAGATACCATTCGGGTTCTATTTCGCAAAACCCTCTGAGCATTCCGACTACGGAGCCTGCCGTAGCCCCGTTGCAATCCGTATCAAAGCCGTTTTGGACGGCAAGGCAGACGGTTTTTCCGTAATCGCCGCCTCCCCAAAGGAGAGCCGCCGTCACAATCTCGGCGTTCGGGATTGTGTGGCACCAGTCGTAATTGTCGCGGTCGTTATAGCGTTTATGGAACTCGGCAAACCACCGCTCGGAGCTTACGCCTTCGCCGAATTGCCGGACGACGTTTAAAACCGCTTCAAAAAGCCTTGACGTTCGCGGAATTTGAGATAGACCGCAAAGCACGGCGTCTTTGATATCCGACAGGCGCGCCGCCGCGGCTATCATGGCGGCGACGTACATCTCGCCGTATATGCCGTTTTTAACGTGCGAAACCGAGGCGTCGCGAAACGCCATGTCCGCCGCCGCCTCCGGGTCGCCCGGATTGATATAGCCGAACCAGTCGCCCCGTATCTGTGCGCCGATCCACTCACGGTAGGGGTTTTTATACAAAGCGCTGTCCGGCGGGCTGAGTCCGTTTGTCAGATTGATAAAGGCGGCTCTTTCCGCCGTGCAGTAGGCGTATTTGCTCTGTGAGCGCAGCCATGCCGCTCCGACGTTTTGCGCCGAAAAATTCTTACCGTACTTTTCCGTCAAAAGGCAGTTGAGTACGGTATAATTTGTGTCGTCGTCCGCCGGCGCGCTTGTTATCGTATCCGGATAAGCCTTCCCGATAAGGGGAAAGCCTATGTGGTTACAGACCTTGTCGGTCAAATCCTTCGCGGCGACATATCGTTTCATAGGGTAGTTACCGGTAAGCTCCAGCAGCTTCGTAAGCTCGGCAAAGCTTATTCCCTCG
>CAZQXZ010000002.1:47056-52859 GCA_964597515.1 uncultured Eubacteriales bacterium
TGCCGAGAAGGCAGCCGCACATTCTGCCGACCCAAGCCCCGCGGATTTTATTTTCATCGGGTTCGCCCGGTGACACAAACGGGAAGCCGCCGCTTTGACGCAAAGCCTTTATCCCTTCGAGATCGGACGGCTCGTTATAGGCATAGTCCGCCCTCTGCGGGCAGGTTAAGGTGATGCCGAAAAGCGCGTCGGCTAAGCTTTCCTTATGACGCGACCTCCGAAGCTCCGATATGTCAAAAAAGAGCTTTTTATACTCGGATATGTCTTTGCCCTCGTCCTCGCACTGCCTGTATTCATACATTAACCCTTCCGAAAAAAGCTCCCATTCGTGCATAGAAAAATAGTTCGGGTAAAAGCCGCCCGTGCTTTCTGTGTTATTCAAAACATCACCTTCCGAAAACTTCAATCCTCGCGGCGCGCATTTGCAGAGGTTGCGCCGGTTTAAAAACGCTTGCAGCTCCTGTGAGGAGATTTTACCTGCTCAAAACTCATAGCTTACCGTTCGTTATCGCGCAGGACGCTTCGTGAACATATTATCCGTTAAATTGTAATTCTTTTAATATTAAATGTCAAATAAACTTAAATTGCAAAAAAAACGCCGTGTTTTCTTGAAATATTTGCCGTCAGGCTGTATAATTTATAGGGTGGTTTGATGAAACGTATAGGAATATCGCTTCCGCCGCGCGTTCTTACCTGCGAGGATACACAGAGCGTCGGGCGGATAAACGCGGACTTTGGCTCTATCGGAGCGTTTTTGGGCGCCTTGAAGGCAGCCGGAGTGGGAAGCATCGAGCTTCGCGCCGTAAAGCCCGATTTTTCGCCCGAATATGTCGGCGCTTTGGCGCGCGCTGTACAAGGCGCCCGTTTGGGTCTTACAGTTCACGCAGTCATGAGCGGCGACGGGAAAAAAGAAGCCGTGCTTACGCCTCTTGCCCGAATACTCGGCGAGTGCGGCGACGACATTCTCACAGTTACGGTACACGCGCTCACGGACGACTGCGGAAACCTCTCGAACGCCGCCGAGCGCACGGTCCGCTCGCTGTATGGGATTTGCGATTTTTGCGAAAAAGAGGGTTTTCCGGTTGAGATTTGCTTGGAGCTTAACAGGAAAAAGAGCGAGGAAGACCCTTCGGTGACATGTGAAAGCGTCGTAGATATGGTGAGGCGAGTGGGAAACGAACGCTTAGGCATATGCTGGGACTTCGGTCATTACTGGTACAACCGTGTTCTGTCCGGCGATTTGGATACGATACCGCCCGAGGAATTTTTAAGGCTTGTCAGGCACACGCATATCCATGGCGTCCATAAAAACGTTACGCACTACCCGCTGATACAAGAGGATATGCCGAAACTCGGCGCGTATATAAACGCGCTGAATAAAGCCGGGTACAGAGGTATATATAACATAGAGCTGACGCTTCGGTATCTTATAGAGGGGAATTACAGCCTTAAAGAGGCGTATTTAGGAAGCGTCGGAGTATTGACGGAGGGTATAAGTGAACGTTTTTGAGCATGAGGCGGCGAAGGAATACCGGCGTAACAGCTTCGCGTATATGTGGCGCGATATGATAGACGATTTCAACTCAAACAACCCAAAAAACCGCTTCGCGCTTACAAACGCGTCGGGATATCTGTTTACAACCGCTGCCTGCCGCTGGGCTGTGGACGTACAGCTTTCAACCTTTGACGGGATAGAGCTTATCGGCGGTACGGTCAATAAAGACCTTGAGAGGCTTCAATATTTTTTCCTCACGCACCAGCACGGCGACCATTTCGACAGACCTCTTATCACAGCGCTTTCACAGCTTCCGATAAAGTGGGTCATACCCGATTTTTTCAAGAGGGAAAGGCTTTTTGAAACGGGCATAAAAGAGGAAAACATCATTTTTGTGCGCGACGGAGATTTTTTGAGCTTGGGACAGCTTAGGGTTTTTGTTTTTTCAAGCAGCCATTTCAGAGAGGGCGGCGGGGGCTGCGAGGAATATGGATATTATATAAATACGGGAAGCGAAAGGCTTCTTTTCCCGGGCGACGTGCGCATATACGACGCAAAACGGCTTCCGTCCTTTGAGCGGGTGGATGCCGTATTCTCGCATGTCTGGTACGGGGCGGGCAAGTCGGACTGTATGCCGTTCGAGCCGGAGCTTACGCGATTTTGCGAATTTACGGCGTCTTTTAAGCCCAAAAAGATATATCTTACGCACCTGTATCAGCTTGACCGGACGCCGGACGAAACCTGGGGTCTCTTACACGCGCATTTAGCGGCGAACAGGATTTTTCCGCTGCTTTCGTCCGTGAGAATAGAAATCCCGTCTGTCGGCGGGGTATATAATCTTTAGGAGAAATCTTTTTAATGAAAACACTTGCGGCATACATAACGCCCTATAAATATAAAGCGGCTCTGCAAATGACGGTAAAATTCGCGGGGACGATTTTTGATTTGCTTATTCCCTGGATACTGTCCTACATCATAGACAGCGCAGTGCCGCGCGCCGACAGGTCGGGAGTTTATCTGTGGGGAATTGCAATGCTTGCCTGCGCGGCGGGCGCGCTGTCGCTCAATATTGCGGCGAACCGTATGGCGGCGAGGATATCAGGCGATATCACGGCGGCTCTTCGGCGCGACCTTTTCTCAAAAACGATGCGCCTTTCGTGCAGGCGTACCGATGAAATAACGGAGCCTTCGCTGATTTCACGGCTCACGAGCGACACCTACTATTTTTACCAAATGATTTTGCGCGTGCAAAGGCTCGGCATACGCGCGCCCATTCTTCTGATTGGCGGCTGCGCCGTCACGCTTATTCTCGAGGCGAAGCTTGCCTCGGTGCTGATTTTGCTTCTTCCGGTGCTCGGTTTTGCCGTGTTTTATATCTCGAGAAAGGGAATTCCGCTGTACGCAAAGGTTCAGGACGCCGCCGACAGCCTCGTGCGCAGAGTCCGCGAATTTATGAGCGGGATAAGGGTCATACTCGCGCTTTCAAAAAGGGATTATGAGCGGGAGCGTTTCGCGAAAGTAAATAAAGAAGCCGTATCCGCGGAGCAGGACGCCGGCTATGTTATGTCGGCGACCGGTCCGATTATGAGCTTTATGCTAAACTTCGGGCTTGCGCTTGTAATAATAGCCGGAGCGTATCTTGTCAACAGGGGTGAAACCGAGCCGGGCAAGATAATCGCGTTTATGACGTATTTTACGATTATCCTAAACGCTACGCTCAGCATAACGAGAATATTTGTCTTAATATCAAAGGGTACGGCTTCCGCGGACAGGATAGCGCAGGTGCTCGAAAGCGCAGATGAGCTTAAAGTTGAAAAGGAAGAGGCGATACGGATTTTTGACGCGCATATCGAGTTTAAGAACGTTTCCTTTTCCTATATGGGCGTTACGGATAACCTTCACGGCGTGAGCTTTAGGCTTAATAGGGGGCAGGCGCTCGGCGTAACGGGGGCGACGGGGAGCGGCAAAAGTACGCTCCTTATGCTGCTTTTAAGGTTTTACGACGCGGACAGCGGCGATATTTTTATCGACGGCGTGAACATTAAAAGCATCCCGCGCGGGCAGCTTTATAAAAAGTTCGGCACGGTATTCCAGAATGACATTCTATTTTCCGCTTCAATAGGCGATAATATAGATTTCGGCAGGGGAGTCGTGTTAGACGATATGAGGGCCGCCGCAAAAACCGCCCAGGCTTCATTTATTTACGAAAAGGAAGGTCAATTTGGATATAAGCTTGACATAAGGGGTCAGAATTTGAGCGGCGGTCAGAAGCAAAGGCTGCTAATAGCGAGGGCTTTAGCCCATAGACCCGAGATATTGCTTTTGGACGACGTTTCGAGCGCGCTCGACTACACGACGGACGCAAAGCTGAGAAGGGCGCTCCAAAAAGATTTCGGTTATGCGACTAAAATCATCGTTTCGCAAAGGGCAAGCTCTGTGATGAACTCAGACATAATCCTTGTGCTTGATAACGGGTATGTTATCGGAGAGGGCTCCCACGAAAGCCTTATGGAGGGGTGCCGCGAATACCGCGAAATTTATGATACTCAGATGGGGGGTGCGCTCATATGAAAACCGGCGCCGCGCCCTCGGTACGCAAAAAATACCTGCTTGGCAGGCTCTGGCAGTATGTAAAACCCCACAGAAGGCTTGTCTTCGCCGCTTTTATTTTAACGCTCGCGGGCAATATTTTATCGCTCGTGGGTCCTCTGCTCTCGGGCTACGCAATTGACGCCATAGAGCCCGGAAAGGGTCGGGTAGATTTCGGCTCGGTCATTCGGTACGCCCTTTTGATGATAGCGTTTTTCGCGGTTTCGAGTCTGCTTGGCTACATTTTATCCGTTCTTATGATTAAAATAGGAAGAAATGTCGTCTACTCGATGAGAAACGACGTTTTTGACAAGCTGTCCTCAATGCCCGTCGGCTTTTTTGACCGGCAGCAGGCGGGCGAGGTAATCAGCATTATTTCATATGATATAGACACTCTGCACTCCTCGGTTTCGACAGACGTCATTCAGATAGCTACGAGCATAGTGACGGTAGTCGGCGCGCTTGTTATGATGCTCGCTATCCGCCCCGAGCTGGTGCTTGTCTTCGCGGTTACGTTGCCGCTGTTCGCGTGCTCGGCAAGAAGGCGCATAAAAAGAGTGCGTCCTCTCTATAAGGAGCGCTCCGAGAGGCTCGGCAAGCTCAACGGCTTTGCCGAGGAGGCCGTAACGGGTCAAAAGACCGTCAAAGCGTACAACCGCGAGGAGTATATGCTCGCAAGGTTTGAAAAGAGAAATATTAACGCGGCACAAGCCGCGTACAACGCCGAGTATATGGGCAGCATCACGGGACCTGCCGCGAATTTTTTCAACAACTGCTCGCTGGCGTTCGTATGTATGTTCGGAGGGCTGCTTTATATGTCCGGCGCGATGTCTCTCGGAAATATATCCTCCTTCGTACTGTATTCAAGAAAATTCGCGGGACCTATAAACGAGTTCGCGAACATTATAAGCGACCTCCAGTCGGCGTTCGCCGCGGCAAACAGGGTCTTTTCGCTTATAGACGAAACACCCGAAAGGCCCGACGACGGAAACGCCGTAGTGCTCGAAAGCACGAAGGGCGGCGTTTCTTTTATGGACGTTTCATTCTGCTATGACAGTACGGCGGAAATATTGAGTGACGTGAGCTTTGAGGCTTCGCCCGGCTCGGTAACGGCGATAGTCGGACCTACGGGAGCCGGAAAAACGACCGTTATAAACCTTTTAATGCGGTTTTATGACCCGCAGAGCGGTGAAATCACGCTTGACGGCACGGATATACGCGATATTACGAGAACGAGCCTTCGCTCGCAGTTTTCGATGGTGCTTCAGGATACCTGGCTTTTCCACGGGACGGTTTTTGAAAACATCGCCTATGGCAGTGATAACGCCGCGCGCGAGGATGTCGAGACGGCGGCGAAGGCGGCGGAGATACACAATTACATTATGTCGCTTCCCGACGGCTACGATACCGTCATAAGTGATAACGGCATCAATATTTCAAAAGGTCAAAAGCAGCTTCTGACCATAGCAAGGGCGATGCTATCTCCCTCAAAAATGCTCATTCTCGACGAAGCCACCTCGAATGTCGATACCGCCACCGAGCAAAAAATTCTAAAAGCTATGAACAGGCTTACGCGGGGTAAAACCTGCTTTGTAATAGCGCACAGGCTGTCCACAATAAAGGAAGCCGATCTTATTCTGGTAATGAGCGAGGGAGACATCGTCGAGCAGGGCACGCACAAAGAACTGCTGAAGAATAACGGTTTTTATGCGGGCATCT
>CAZQXZ010000003.1:0-16354 GCA_964597515.1 uncultured Eubacteriales bacterium
CGCTGCCGCGCCGCTTACCGCTTTGTTGTTTATGGATAAAATGGCTCCCTTTATCAGCGTCATTTTAATGGCGGCGGCAACCGCCGCGGCGCACACCTTTAACTATATGCTTATCACGCTCGTACCCATAAGGTTCGCGCGTTTCGGCAGAACGGCGACCGTCACCGGTCTTATGAACGCCTCGGCATACGCCGGATGCGCGGTCTCCACATACGGCTTTGGGGCGATAGCCGAAAGGCTCGGATGGCACAGTATCGTTTATATATGGCTCGGTCTATGTTTTGCCGCCGCCGCGATATGTATATTTATATCAAACAAATGGAAATTTTTCTATGAGAATATGGAGGACAAAGCTTGAACGTATTTGATTTTGACAACACGATTTACGATGGCGAGAGCGCGCTTGATTTCTTTTTGTATTACTTAAAACGCGACCCGCTTCTCGTTAAATACGCGCCGCAGGTATTTCACGCTCTTTACAAATATAAAAAGGGCAAGGTTTCCATTGAGCAGGCAATCAACTCCTACGGCGAACAGGTCGGCGAATATTTTATGAATATGAACGACGTTGAGAAAGTCGTCGCGGAATTCTGGGACAAGCACGAAAAAAACATCAAGCCCTTTTACCGCGAAATACAAAAAGACGATGATTTGATAATTTCAGGCTCTCCCGAGTTTTCGCTCAGTGAAATTTGCAGCCGTCTCGGAATTAACAGCTATATCGGGTCTGTAATTGACCGAGAGACGGGCAAGTTTCTGCGTTTTTGTTTCAGGGAGAATAAGGTTACGGCGTTTCGCGAGATTTACGGAGACGTTGAGATAGAAAATTTTTATACAGACTCGCTTCACGATATGCCGCTCATTGAGATATCAAAAAACGCGTATCTGGTCAAAGGCTCTAAAATAGAAAAATTTAAATAGCTTGTTCTTTACGCAGCCCCCTTCTCATACATTTTAGGGAAGGGAGTTGTTTTTATGGGAGAAGAAAAAAAGAGCTTCAACATTCCGCACAACTGTATACTTGAAGACAGGCGAATTCTGTCTGTGTCCGGCGTATCGGACGTTGACAGCTTCGACGAGCAGACGGTCGCCGTGTTTACCGATTTGGGCGAGCTTACCGTCAAAGGACACGACTTGCATATAACGCGTCTCTCTGTTGACGTCGGCGAGCTTGTGGTCGAGGGGAAAATTCAGTCGCTGTCATATACGGATACGCAGCCCAAGGCTTCGGGATTTTTATCGAAGGTTTTCAGGTAGGCGGCAATGTATACATTTGCCATAAGCGAACATCTCGAAATATTTCTGCTCTCTCTCGGAATGGGATTTCTGCTGGGCATACTGTACGACGCCGTCAGAATTATCCGCCTTATCGTCTCCAAGGGTAAGGCGGCTCTCTTTATATTCGATTTTTTATACCTCGCGCTTTGCTCCGTGCTCGTTTACCTGTTCATAATCGCGGTCAATATGGGCGCAGTCAGAGCGTATATCATTTTAGCCCAAATGCTCGGTTTTTTCTGCTATTACATCTCTTTCGGTATCGTCGTCATACGCCTGAGCGAGAAAATTGTGAGCGCCGTAAAGAAGATATCCGCGAAAGCATATAGCATAATAAAAAAGCCTTTTCGGTGCATAAGAGCCGCGTCAAGACGCCTTTTAGCGAAAATAAAGGAATTTTTAATAAAAAAGTTGCATAAAATCAAAAATAAATTAAAAAAACTATTGCATATTAACAAAGTTTCATTGTATAATTTTATCGGTATATTCTCTTTATCAAAAAAGCCGAGAAAGTGAACTGCCAAAATGAAGTCAAAGAACACAAAAGCTAAAAGACAAAAGCGCTCAACACGCAGCGCGGGAATTATAGTTACTGTGATAACCCTCACAGTCTTTATTTATTTGCTTGCGACGTTTATTGACCTTCAAACGGATATAAAGGAAAAAAAGACGAAGCTCAGCGAGCTTTCCGCTTACCACGAGCAGCAGCTCGCCGAAAACGAGGAGCTCCAAAGGCTTATTGACGAAGGCGACGAAGCCCGGCGCATCGAGCGTATCGCAAGGGAACAACGCGGGTATGTCTATCCCGATGAAAGGGTTTATTACGATATAACACCCGGTTCATATTAATATTTATTCTTTGAAAGGATTACGGCAAATATGTCAGTTGAGGTCGGCGCAATACTGAAAGGAAAGGTTACGGGCATCACTAATTTCGGAGCTTTTGTCGAATTTCCGGACGGTTCCTCGGGAATGGTTCATATATCGGAGGTTTCAAACTCTTTTATTAAAGACATAAGAGAGCAGCTTACCGAAGACCAGGAGGTCACCGTAAAAGTCCTCGAAATAAACGAAAAAGGCAAGGTCAGCCTTTCGATTAAAAAAGCTTTGCCGGAAAGCGACAGCCCGCCTCCCCGCTTTGACAGAGCGAAGGGAGGTCGGCAGAGGAGCGGCAGGCCGAATGTATGGACCGGTCAAACTTCCAAAACCGACACTCAAAATATGTCTTTTGAGGATATGCTCGCAAGCTTCAAAACCGTAAGCGATGAAAAAATCGGCGACTTAAAACGCTCCAACATTGCGAAAAGGGGTTCGTCCGTTCCCAAACGGGGCGGAGGAAGACAATAGAAAATACAAAGGTGACGGAAACGTCACCTTTTTTTGGAGGCGGCAAAGTGAGGGAAATAGACGTCGGCGTTATCAAAGAGGCTGTGCGCAAGCTGTTTATCGAAGCCAACCGCACACTCCCCCCCGCCATTGCGGACACTTTAAGGAAATACGGCGCGCAGGAGCAAGACGAGACGGCGCGCAGCCTTTTCGGCGATATGCTTGAAAATCTTAAAGCCGCGGAAGAATTAGACGTTCCCATATGTCAGGATACGGGTATGGCTGTTCTTTTTATCGAGATCGGGCAGGACGTGCATTTCACGGGCTCAGGGCTTTACGAGGCTATAAACGAAGGCGTTGCCGCAGCGTATGTCGGCGGTATGCTGCGCTGTTCCGTAGTCGCCGACCCGCTGCGACGCGAAAACACACACGACAACACTCCGGCCGTCATACACACGAGCATAACGGACGGCGAGCGCGTACGCCTAACCGCCGTCCCCAAAGGCTTCGGAAGCGAAAATATGAGCGCGGTTAAAATGATGAGTCCGTCGGCTGACGAGGACGATATAATAGGGTTTGTCGTTGATACCGTAAAGAAAGCCGGCTCGAACCCCTGTCCCCCCGTTGTTCTCGGAGTCGGAATTGGCAGCACCTTTGAAGGTGTCACGCTCTTAGCCAAAAAAGCTCTCTGCCGCGACATATCCGAGAGAAATCCGGACAGCTTTTATGAAAGCCTTGAAAAACGAATGATTTTTGAGCTAAACAGGCTTAAAATCGGTCCTCAGGGCTTCGGCGGAGACTGCACGGCGCTTGCCGTTAATATTGAAGCCTCGGCGACGCACATAGCGGGACTGCCCGTCGCCGTCAATATCGGATGCTATGTTACGCGCCACGCCTCTGTTATCATATAGCTTTTTGTTTGTGAATTTTTTGTATATTTTGTATAAACCGCTTTGACAACGCGAGGCGCGTATGTTATTATTTTTATAGAAACATAATTGTTTCTATCATTAGGAAAGGGATGTTTTTATGGATATAACCATCGTAGGCCGCAAATGCGCCATTAGGGATTCCTTTAAGGAAAGAACCGAGAAAAAGCTTTCAAAGGTCAAACGGCTTTTCGGGGACGACGCCGTCGCGAAAGTAACCGTCACGGTTGAAAAAACATATCAGTCCGTTGAAATTACCGTAAATAAAGGCGGTATGATTTTCCGCTCCGAGGAAAGAGCCGTTAATATGAACGACGCGCTTGACGCCTGCGTCGATTCCCTGATACGCCAAATCCGCAAAAACAAAACCAAGCTTGAAAAGAGACTTCGCTCCGGCGCGCTTGACGATCTTGTGAACAGCGACTCCGTAGCCGAAGAGACGGACTTTGAGTTGGTGAGGGTAAAAAGCGTCTCCTTAAAGCCCGAGAGCCCCGACGAGGCCATTTTACAGATGAATATGCTCGACCACCATTTTTATGTGTTCCTCAACTCCGCGTCGGGTAATATCAATGTCGTTTACCGCCGCAAAGACGGCGGCTACGGACTGATTGAGCCGGATGCCGGATAACGGATAACAAAATAAAACAGGAGACAGATGTTTTCGTATCCGTCTCCTGTTTTTTTGTTCGTAAATCTCAACTTATACCGAAGAACTGCTCTTCCAGCGCGGCGCAAAGAGCGTGGTAAACCGGCTGCGTCAGCTCTTGGACGGCGTAAGGCTCCTTTGCGGGCAGCGTTACGCAGACCGTTGAGTCCGCCTTTAACCGCCCGCCGCCCTCTCCCGTTATGGAAAGCACGTTACAGCCGAGCGCGAGGGCTGTGCGCGCCGCGTTTATGATATTGGCGGAATTTCCCGACGTGCTCAGGGCAATGAGAGTGTCTCCCTTTTTCGCGTATCCGTATACCTGCTGGGCGAAAAGCATATCCGCCGAAACGTCGTTAAGATAAGCCGTAATCAGCGCGGTTTGGCTGACGAGCGATATGGCGGGCAAGGCGTTTTGAAGATTTTCCGCGAGGTAGCCGGCGTTATCGTATCGCGAAAACGCCGCCCTTTGAGCGCTTGACAGCGCCCGCTTTAAGTTAAAGCCTTTCATTAGCTCCGCGACAATATGCTCGCTGTCGGCGGCGCTGCCGCCGTTTCCGCACACAAGCGTTTTTTTGCCGTCGGCGTAAGTCCGGTAAAGGCAGTTGTAAGCCGCCGCTATATCGGCGCGGCAGCTTTCAAATACCGGATATTTATTATATAAAGCGTTAAATATTTCCATCGTCGTTTTTCAATTCAATCCCGTCGGCAATTATGCCTAATGCCGCATAATCACCTATCTCGTCCCCAAGCTCCGAGGGAACTATTTTCAGCCCCGCGACACTGTGTTCGAGTGCCTCGCGTTTTACCGTCTCCATAACAATCGGTAGATAGAAATCTGCGTTGCGCGTAAAAATACTGCCTATTATGACGACTTCGGGATTTAATATGTCAACCAAAATCGCGATGCCTTTGCCAAGATATTCGGCGCTTGCCGTAATTATCTTTTTTGCAAGCGCGTCCCCACAATACAAAGCGTCAAACACAGCCTTCGCGGTAAGCTCCCCCTTTTCGGAAGCCGCAAGCAGAGAGGAAGTCTTTCCCTCGCGCGTCCACTCTTTTTGCATATCCGAGGCAAGATTGGCGATACCGCCGCCGGAGCAGTATCCTTCGAATGAGCCGCGCTTTCCGTAGCCCGCGGGACCGTCCTCGGAAAGCCTGATATGCCCGACCTCGCCCGCCATATCGTTCCTGCCCTTGTAAAGCTCGCCGTTTATGATTATTCCGGCTCCCATACCCGTCCCGCAGGTAAGAAAAATCACATTTTGATATCCCCTGCCCGCTCCGAAACGGTACTCCGCCAGAGCGCAGGCGTTTGCGTCGTTTTGAAGAAAAACGGGAACGAAAAATCTTTTTTCAAAATATTCCTTGATATGTACGTCGTCCCAGCCTAAAAGGTTGGGAGGCGATTTTATTATACCCTTATCGCTGTCGAGCGGTCCGCCGCAGCTTATCCCTATTTTCGCGATGTCATAAGGCGTTATAAAATTCCTGTCAAGCATTTTTTTAATTGAGGACTCGATTTCTTCAAGCACTTCGCCGGGTCCTCTTTGTGCCGTCTTTGTAGGAAACTCTATTCTGTCGACAATCCCTTCACAGATTAGCCCCTGCGCCAGTACGCCTTTGGCAAGAACAGTGGCGCACTTCGTGCCGCCGATGTCAATCCCAAGCAAATACACCGCGTTCACCCCTTTGCTCATATCATATCACATTCCCTGAATTTTTCAAGTAAAAAATTCTATTTCTTTCATTAAAACAGAGCCTCCTCACCCATCCTTTTTATTTTAACCTGCACGTTTATATTTACATCAGAACTTCCGAAAACGTCCGTCCATTCGTTCTTTACCGTTTCAAAGCTGTCCGAATCGGTAATCCAAAGCCTTCTGCCAAAGCGGAAGATGTCGGCTTTCAGCTCGTTTCGCGCCGCGTTTATCGCCGCCGCCGCTATTTCGGTTATTTTTCTGCTTGCCATTATTTCTATTTCGTCAATTATCTCAGCATTAATATCATTAATTTTATCGCTGTCTATTTCCTTTACACTGCATTGCACTTTTACGCCGATATCGGCATAGACCTTTTTATTTTCATACCGCACCCTTGTTTTGGTCCGCGCTTTTGTGATTTTCAGCGCGACGTCTCTCCCGCCTGTCAGGCTGATGTTGAATATCGCCTCCTCCAACTTACCGTTCAGCAGCACGGAGCCTAATGTTTCAGTCTCGTTAAGATACCCTATCATCTTGTTTTCCTTGTTGAAGACAGCCGTTCCGTTTATCGTCAGCAGTCTTTCGTCTTTGTCATTTTTCAGAAGAATGGCGGGTATGCAAAGAGACTCTGTCTCGCCTTCTATAAAATTCACGGCTTCAAATATCCGCACCCTGAAAGCTTTTCCGTGCATGTGCGATTCGACCAAAACACTTTCGAGCAGCTGGGACAGTATGACATCCGCGCACATATCGTTTAATAACACGGTTTGAGCAGTAACGCCTCTTGCTATCGCCAAATAAACAGTCGGCTTAGCGTTGTAGTCTCTGATAAAAAAGTCGAGCAAATTCACGATACCGTCCTTCGCCGTATCCTCTCCTATTATCAGAACTCTGTTATGCGCGTAAAGAGGTCTTTTTCCGCTAATCCGAACCGCGCTGTCAAGCGCTTCCGATACGCTCCCCCCTTCGCTGACATAAATCTTCGATATGGTTTGGGCGTTGCTTTGTCCGCTCAAAAATGTGTTCTTCGCATTATTTATCGCTTCAATTGTCACTTTATAACCGTTTTCGGTTCTATCCACCCCTATTCCCTGTATTATCATCAAGTCAACCATTTCCGTGCCGATTTTCTGACAGCCTGTAAATGAAGCGGTAACGATTACGAAAACGAGAACGAGAGCGGTTTTTTTAAGAAGCGGTTTCTTTTTTATTTTTCTCCCTCCTTTGGGCCGTCCGATTTCCGAGCACTATCAGGCCCGGCAGCACGCAGACCATAAATATATATACAAATATCAGCTGATATTGCTCGGTTAAAAAAGCGTATCTGTCCATTCTTCGGGAAACAAACAGGGATGCCGCAAATATGATTGAAGCGAAAGCAAGTGCGCTCACACCTTTTTTTACTTTTGGGAATATAACGCCGAAGGTATTTGAGCAGATAAAAATAATAAACGACATTCTCAGTACTATCCCAAATGTCCAGATGGCCGTTTCCAGCGCGTCTAATCTTTTAAATACGCCGATATTACCTATGGAGGAAATAGAAAACGCGGGGAAAAGCTGTGTGTTGGCGAACTCCCCAAGCGTCGTTACCACTATAAAACCCTCGGCAAACACAAATAAAAAAACAACGGTAATCCATATATAAAACGTCTTTTTAGTATACCCTTTAATCCTTGAAAGGAAAAGAGGTATCAGACAAAGGTCAAACGTGTATGAAGCGGTGCCGAAGCTGTCCTTTATAAACGTACCGGGTCCGTCTAAAAAAAACGGCGTTAGATTAAGAAAATTTATTTCCTTCGCGGCAACGGCTAATATGATTATGCTGACCACCGTAAATATCACCGCCATAAACGCGCTTGTGCGCCCGAGCGCTCTGAGTCCCGCCATCGCGTTATATGCGCATATAGCGAGCAGAATAAGTATAAAAAAACTCATATCCGTTTCGGGAAACATTACGGAGCTTGCGAACAAATCGAACCGCGACACGGCACGGACGCCGATATATAAATACATTGCTATATATATAAACGCCGTAATCTTCCCCCATACGGGCCGTATCCGGTCGGCGGCCTCTATAATACTCTTGTCTTTCATACGATTGACGTAAACCGCTATCGGCAGCCCCGCTATTAAAATAATAGCAAGAGCTAAAAACTGTCTTAACAGTAAATCAGAGTCGGAAAATACTGTCTCGGCCGAAACCATATACATTACGCTGTTAAGCAGTCTGCCCACATAAAGATATGAAAAAATGCCTGTCGGGGAAATGACGTTTTTATTCACAGCCCTACCTCTTTCTGACTTTTTTTTGCTTTCCTATATTGAACAGTTGTTTTGAATTTATCGCCTTCTCCGTTCGGAGAAACGTATCCCTGAAAAGAGATTTATTGAAAGGGATAAGCGGGGCGAGATACGCGCTTCCGTACTGTTCGAGCGAACACATATTTATAATCAGCGCGCCGAGTCCTATGACAAGTCCGTAAAGCCCCGTCGTTCCGCCTAAAATTATAAAAACAAAACGAAGCAGCGATATGGGCTGATACAGCTCCGTGACCACGAACGAGCTTATCGCTGTCATGGCTACGATAATTAGCATAGGCGCCCCTATAAGACCCGCCGATACCGCGGCGTCTCCGATTACGATTGCTCCGACTAAGCTTACCGCCTGCCCTATGCTTCTGGGCATTCGCAATCCCGCTTCTCTGACTATTTCATATATAAAAATGATAATTAAGGCCTCCGTCATAAGCGGAAACATCGTATTGCTTTCGGACATAACTATACTGTAAAGCATATAGTCCGGAAGAAGTTCCTGATGGAAAAGACCGATAGCGACATAAAAGCTCGGAAGCGTAATGCTCGATATAAAGCAGAGCATTCTGAGTATTCTTATCATCGAGGCGAAATATGCGCTGTTAAGATAATCGTCAAGCACCTGAAAGTTTTCAATAAAAAACCACGGAACAAAGAGAGCGTAAGGGGAACCATCTACTAAAACGCCGACCTTTCCCTCGTTCAGCTTCGCGCAGAATACGTCCGGACGCTCCGTATTTCCAACCATCCTGAACAAAGATTTTTGTTTGCTGTCAAGGCAATTTACAAGATACATAGAGTCTAAAACTATATCCATTTCAAGAGCGTTCAGCCTGTTTTTAACCTCTTTTACAAGGCTTTTTTCAGCTTTTTGATTTATATAACACACGGCAATGCGCGTATTGCTCGTTTTCCCCACTCTCTGCATTTCAAACTTCAAATCGGTTGTGGTCATTCTTTTTCGCAACAGCGCGATATTGAGCTTAATGCTTTCGACAAATCCCTCCTTTGAGCCGAATTCCTGAACCTCTGTTTCAGGCTGTTCAATAGAGCGCGAGGGAATTTTCTGAACGCCGAAAGAAAGACAGGTGCTGTCGTTGTCTATAAAAAGCGCGGTGTTCCCTAACAATAGCGTGCGTATAACCTCGTCAAGGTCCTGCTGTACCTTTGAATCGGTGTTAATGATGACCTCGGAGAGCAAAAATGCGGCGGCGTCTCTCTCCGGTATTGCGCCCTTATACATAAATATGGGCTTTAATACGGTTTCTCCGACTTGAAAGGTGTCGCTCATACTGTCAAAATACACGATGGCATAACGCCTTCCCTGAACCTCGGTATGCCTTACAACAAGGTCCGGGCTGCCCAAAAACTCGTTTTCTATTATTTTGGCGTTTTCTTCGGCGCCTCGTCTTACCGCGCCGTGCCGCACGGCTTTTATATCGTCAATATTTATCATAGCGTCGTTTTGTTCCATTTAATCACCTTGGATTTATTCTTAACGGAACAAATTGGTTTATTCAGAAATATTGGTCAATAATAAACAGGAAATATTGGTTTGGCGGCGGGAGTCGCCTTAAAGGGGCGTTACATTATGATGATAACCGTTATACGCACTGTTATTTTATATTTGCTCGCCGTAGCGGCCGTAAGACTTATGGGTAAACGTCAGGTAGGCGAGCTTCAACCGATGGAGCTGATAGTAACAATTCTGCTTTCGGAAATAGTGGCAATCCCAATGCAGAACAACGACATTCCGCTTATGAACAGCGTAATAGCAGTTCTGATACTGACCTCAATAGCTATAATCATATCCGTTATCGTGCTGAAAAGCATAAAACTGCGAAATCTCTTCGAGGGCAAGCCTCAGGTAGTCATAACAAACGGCAGACCCGATGATAAACAGCTGAAAAGGCTCAGACTCACACTTGACGATATACTCGGCGCGCTCAGGCAAAAAAGTGTATTCAGTATAAACGAAGTGAAATACGCGATAGTTGAAACCGACGGCTCTTTAAGCGTGCTGCTCAACTCCGAAAGCAAGCCTCTTACTCCTTCAGATTTAAAGCTTAACACAAAAGAGGCAAAGCTCGATTGCCCGGTAATCCTTGACGGCAAGCAGAGCAACGTCTTTTTCAGCCAGTGTCTGATGGATAAAAACAAGCTTGAAAAACTTCTTTTTGAGAATAAGCTTCGCGCGGACAGCGTGTATCTGCTCACCGTAAATTCTTCGGGTATTGTAACGCTTATTGAAAAGGATAAAAAATAATGAAAAGATTTATCATCGCTTTAATGCTTCTTGCGATAGCCGTCATTCTCGCTTTTTATTCGGACGCAAAAACCGAAAATATCTGTAACGCCCTTAAATCGGAATTCGTGCAGCTTAATGAAATCGCCGATAAAAACAACATAGACGCGATGCAGTCAAAAGCACGCGAAATTTCCGGAATAATGGACGAATACAGAAAAACACTCTATATCCTTTCAGACCACGGCTACGTCGCGCAGATTGAGAGAAACCTCGAGATGGCACTCGAGGAAACAAACACGAAAGAGGTAAAAAGATACTGCGGCGACTCAATCGCTATCTGCGATAGTATCTCCGACTCGCGCAAACCGTATATCCGGAATATATTTTGACCTACCGCTTGCATTTTATATAAAAATGTCGTAATATAATATACGGAAACGAGGTGGTTATATGGAGTGGATATGGCTTGCTCTGCTATTGATATTTGTCGTCGTCGAAATCGTGACTGTGCAGATAGTTACGATTTGGTTCGCCGTGGGTGCTCTCGCCGCTCTGATTTCTTCGCTTATTACCGACAGCGTTGTCATCCAAGTTGTCGTGATGCTGGCTGCCTCTCTTCTCTCGCTTATCTGCACCCGTCCGTTCGTCAAGAAGCTGATGAAGAACGACATTCAACCCACAAACGCCGATATGTACATAGGCAAGGAAGGCGTCGCTACCGAGGAAATAAACAATCTTTTCGGTACGGGCAACGCGAAAATAAAAGGTCTGGACTGGTCTGCGCGCTCGTCTGACGACTCCGTTGTAATTCCAAAGGGTTCAAAAGTCATCGTGGACGAAATACGCGGGTCAAAGGCAATCGTGCGCATATCCGGCTCATAACGCGAGACGCGAAGCGCCGCAATTTTGCGTTTACCCATTACTCTACATTATAATCAAAATCTAATTCCGGAGGTATTTAATATGCAGGTAACGCTCAGTCTGATTTCAGGCTTGCTTCTTGAAATCAATCCCATAACGGCAATCGGAATACTCGCCCCCGTTTTAATCGCCGTCATTCTCGTCGCTTTCAACGTTAAAATCGTACCGCAGTCAAAGGCATACGTTATCGAGCGTTTCGGAGCGTACACCTCGACATGGCAAACGGGAATTCACTTTAAAATTCCTTTTATAGAAAGAGTCGCGAAGGTTGTTTCGCTGAAAGAACAAGTGGTTGATTTTCCGCCGCAGCCCGTCATCACCAAAGACAACGTCACGATGCAGATTGATACCGTCGTGTTCTTTCAGATAACCGACCCCAAGCTTTTCGCGTATGGCGTTGAGTATCCCATTTCGGCAATCGAAAATCTGACGGCGACTACGCTCCGGAATATCATAGGCGATATGGAGCTTGACCACACGCTGACCTCGCGGGACATCATAAACATAAAAATCAGGTCAATTCTTGACGACGCTACCGACCCTTGGGGCATAAAGGTCAACCGAGTCGAACTTAAAAACATCCTTCCCCCGCGTGAAATTCAGGACGCGATGGAAAAGCAGATGAAGGCCGAGCGCGAGCGCCGCGAAGCTATTTTACGCGCCGAGGGCGACAAGGCAAGTAACGTTCTCGTCGCCGAGGGTAAAAAGGAAGCTCAGATACTATCCGCGCAAGCCGATAAAGCCGCCGCCATACTTCGCGCCGAAGCCGTCAAGGAAGCCAAAATCCGCGAAGCCGAGGGCGAAGCCGAGGCAATCATTTCCGTAATGAAAGCTCAAAGCGAGGGCATTGAGTTTATTAACAAATCTAAGCCCTGTGACGCTTATCTGTCCATAAAGGGACTTGAAGCGTTCGCAAAAGCCGCTGACGGGAAAGCAACCAAAATCATCATCCCTTCTGAAATACAGTCGCTCGCGGGTCTCGCCGCCGGTGTGAAAGAAATAATGTCGGGCGATGTGAAGGAATAATATTAAAATATAACAGAGGCTGTATCAAAACCCGAAATCAGAGGTTTTGATACAGCGCTCTTTAACTTTTTGCTGCTTGAAGGCTGATTTTTATGCAGCCTCTTTATTATGACTGATAGGTATACGCCTGATTTACGCTTAAATTTGTATACGCATTAAACGCCGCGAAGCTTGCCGTTGCGCTTCCGCTTTGTATATATGTAACATCGGCGGACAGTATTTGTTTTTTTGCGGTATCTATTTTTATTATTATCTTTCCATCGGTTAGCTTATATTGTATATCGTCTTTAACCTTTACACCGGGAAAACCGATTTCTGCCGTAACCTCGCCAATCAATCTTGTTACCTCCGGAGTAAGAACTAAGCCGGGGTAACCTCCGTGTCCTTGACTCATAGTTTCCGTTGCAGATGCCGGATGTAAACGAATATCATAAGTTGCCGTATCGCCGCTTTTACCGGTTTGCACCGCGGAATTTACCATACCGCTGTCAAGCTTAACTAAATTGTGCGGAGCCTCGTTTGTATCGTCTTGTGCGGCTACATCTATGACCTTAGGAAACATATCTATTAAATCTACGTCTTGCCGCAGTACTGTGGTATGGCAATAAAACAGCTCCCGTTTATATGATGTTTGTTTTAAGTTTGCGGAGTTCGGGAGCGCGGCATTATACAGCGCGATAATTTCATCTTTTTCTGTAAGGGCGCTCTGCGTGGGTTTAACCGGCTTCGTGGGCGCTGCGGTAGTCGCAGGCGCGGTCGATGTTACTTTGCCGGTGTTTTGCACGGGTACCTCTGTGCTTTCTGTTACGGTGATATCGGTTTGCCCATACGGCTCTGTCTCTGTGTACTCATCTGTACTCTCAGGTAATTCTGTGGCAGAACCGCTTTCGCTATCAGTCGTGTTTTCCTCCTTTGATGAGCACGCGGCCGCTGACAGCAGCAACAAAAATGCTAAGACTATGCAAAGTAAACGCTTCATGTTAATTCTCCTTATACTGTTTTATATTGTGTCGTTTCATCGAGCAGTTCAAAAAGTCCTATAAAAAAATCCAAATACCCGTTTGTTTCAGGGTCCCCCGTTGTTCTGCAAAAGTCGAAATGGTCTGTATTTTCAAAAGTCGGCATAACATTCCATATGCCCGGTTTTATAGTTTTTGCATCCGCATATTTGATATACGGCTCTGTGAAAGGACGCAGACCGCTGCATAAAGGCACGATGCCGTCGCTTGAAATCCATTCCTTTGTAATGCGAATTCCGCCTGCGTAAAAACCGTTAGAGCGATTCAAAATCGGGCAGGACATTTTAAAAAACGGATATATATCCCGCCTGTCATATTTTTCTTTCCCTTTGCTGTTTGTTTCCGTTATGCGCGCGGTAAAGGATAGATAAAAAATATCTTTTTGGATGGAGATTTTTTGATTTAGCCGCCGCGCGCCCTGCAAGGTTAAATCATACACGCAGGAATCCTTGCCCGCCGCATACCTTGCCTGATTGACGATATGAAGCTTTGCCCGCCGCCCCGTATCGGGCTGCACCGTAAAATCCCATTGGTCCATCACAAAATCATATGGAATTTTTCCGCTCATAGCGCCTGAAATATTGGAGGCAAGCGCAAAAAACCAGTTAGGGAAAAATGTGCCCTTTGCCAAATTTGCAATCTGGGAGCCGTTGTGCGGCGCCGCCAAGGTAGTGATGGAGTGAATAAGCCCTGTGTGACCGCCTAAAAATAAATGAGAGCATTTGTTGCCGGAAGCTTTTCGCTCCGTTTCGTCGCCAAAAATCAAAAGATGCGTAAAAAGCCTAACAGTTACACCCCCAAAGCTGTGCCCAATCAAGTGCAGTTTAGTTTTCATATCCCACGGTGTTCCCATGAGCGGCATATCGCTGTAATCCCGCCCGTAACGCTTGTGACCGTGGAGCTTTGAATGTGCCTCACCGTAATCTGCCCGCGTACCCGTTAAAACGGCGAATAGGTCGCATGCCCTGTCCCAAGCGCTTGTAAAGGAGCCTACTGTGGGATTATATACGGGGTAGCCTTTCTCTCTCAGCATAGGTATGATGTTGCATGTTTCCCCCCAATACGGGCGAAATTCTTCCGTCGGAGAGCCCTCCCCCCACGCGCCCATGCCATGCACTAAAATGATGGGGGTTTTCTGTGTTTGTTCGCCGCTATCTGTTAAAGGAAACCCCTCTGCCCTCCGCTTTTCAGACAGAAAGAGCATCCTGCCCCTTGGTTTTAACTTCTTTTTCAAATAGGTTCACTCCCTGACAGCCCGTTTGCCGAACTAATAACATTCCTAACGCTTAACCCTTAATAAGGCGCCAAAAACCGCGCAGATATTTTCCGTTATACATATCCACAAGTCCGTCAAGCCGCCCTATTGTCAAACGGGGGTCGCCCGTTGTCAGCATAGCCCGCAAGGGCGCGTCTAACACCGCGCTGTCAATCATCGCTTTTGCCTCTTCATCATCACCCGCCATTTTTCCGGCAATGGCTTTTGATGCTTTAATCGTGATTTTCCCCGCAAAAGTATCTTTCACATCGCCGATAGTATTATTTTTAGTAAACGGCACGCCCTTAATATGTGTTCTCTCCGGTAGAGGCTTGCCGTATAAGACGGTAAATTCCTCCTCCGAAATTTCCATTTTAGTTTTAGGAAAACCGAAATAAGCGGGCAGCTTCTCTTTTTGCTCGGATAAAAGCTTTTCTTTACCGTCGCCCTCTACTTTAATTGTTGCGTTTAGGCGCAAATCTCTGCTTGATGAACCGATGCTGATTTCATATATCCCATATTCAATCGCCCAATCTTTTGCTGGGACATTGTAATATGAAAAACTGCGTGAACAAAGAGAAATTGTAATCCGCTTTTCCTCACCGGGCTCTAAAAACACCTTTTGAAAGCCTTTAAGCTCCCTTGCGGGGCGCATAATTTCAGAGCTTGGCAAGCCTACATAAACCTGCGCCACCTCCGCCCCCGCGATATTGCCGATATTTTTGAGGTTAAAGCTAACGGTTAAGCAGTCGCCGTCTTCTTTTTTTTGCATATGTAGTTCATTATGTGAAAGTGTAATATCGCTATAAGCAAATTCCGTATAGGAAAGACCGTGACCGAACGAAAAGAGCACGTCTTTTTGTGCTTTATCGTAATAACGATAACCGACAAAGACGCTTTCTCTGTATTCCACGGATTTTTCATAACCCGGAAAGTAGTTATAGCTTGGATTATCTGAAAGCTGTATCGGAAAGCTCTCCGCTAATTTCCCCGACGGATTAACTTTTCCAAGCAGCACGTCAACAATGCCTTTCCCGCCTGCCTGACCGCCCAAATAACTAAGGACGATGCTCTGCACTTTGTCTGCCCAAGGCATTGTGATAGGCGCGCCGCATTGCAGTATGACCGCTACATTTTTATTAACTTCACAAACGGCATCAATTAAAGCTATTTGAGCTTTTGGCATATCCATTGCGCTGCGGTCAATGCCCTCGCTTTCCATATTGTCCGGCAGTCCGGCAAAAATCAGTACAATATCCTTGCCCTTTGCCGCATCGCAAGCCTCAAGAATAAGCTGCTGTGGAGGCGTTTCCTGTTTGCTTTGTAAAGAGTACCCGGCACTGTAATCGAACATAATGCCCGCTTCTTTCAGTGATGCCGCCGCATTATCTAACTGTGTGGGTACAATTTTACTGCTGCCGCTGCCCTGATAGCGCGGATTTTTTGCTAACGCGCCTATAACAGCCACCGGTTTTTGAGGCTGTAACGGCAGTAAATCGTTTTCATTTTTTAAGAGTACGGCAGACTGTGCCGCCGCTTTCTGCGCTAATGTATGGTGTGCTTTTTTTTCATAGCTTTGACCTTTGTCTGTTAAAGATTTATACCGTAAAATAAGCTCCAAAACGCGTTTTACAGAGCTGTTCAATTCTTTCTCTGTAATTTCACCGTTTTGAACCGCTTTTACAATAGCCAA
>CAZQXZ010000003.1:16364-21634 GCA_964597515.1 uncultured Eubacteriales bacterium
AAATCGTTATAAGGGGCGGGTCCCGGCATTTGCAAATCCAAGCCTGCGCGAATACCCTCCACTCTGTCGTCCATAGCGCCCCAGTCGGTCACAACAAGTCCCGAAAATCCCCACTCATCTCGTAAAATTTCAGTAAGCATACGCTTGTGATTACTCAAATACACGCCGTCCATTCGGTTATAAGAGCACATTACAGTCCACGGCTTTGCCTTTTTAACAGCCGTTTCAAAGCCGGCAAGATAAATTTCCCGAAGGGCGCGCTCGTCCACAACAGAATCCGTAGACATTCTCCGCGTCTCTTGGTTATTTGCGGCATAATGTTTTAGCGATGTTCCCACGCCTTTGCTTTGCGTTCCCTCTATTAACGCCGCCGCCATTTCGCCTGTTACATAGGGATCTTCGCTTATGTATTCAAAATTGCGCCCGCAAAGCGGACTGCGCTTTATATTTGCCCCGGGACCTAAGAGAACGGCTACTTCCTCCTGTAAACATTCCTCCGCCAAGGCGATGCCTATTTCCCGCATTAAATCAGTGTCAAAAGAACAGGCGGTAGTACACGCCGCCGGAAAGCAGGTTGCGGGAATACTGTCATTAAGCCCTAAATGGTCGCTTTCTTTCGGCTGTTTGCGTAATCCGTGCGGTCCGTCCGTGACCATAACAGACGGTATATTAAGACGCTCTATACCTTTTAGATGCCAGAAATCTTTGCCGGAGCACAGAGAGGCTTTTTCCTCTATTGTCAACTGCTCTATTAAATCTGTTATATCCATAGGCATATCTCTCCTTTATAAAGACAATAAAAGAAAAGAAGTAAAATGTATATAACAAGTTTTACTTCTTTATCAATTATTTTACCTGTTTTGTTTTGTAAGTTTATAAACGTTCCCGATACAAATCGTTGAAGTGTATACGGTATTCTTTCGGCGTCATGCCGGTTTTTTCTTTTAGCAGCTTTCCGAAATAGCTTTGAGAGGAAAAACCTAAGTATGACGAGATTTCCTCCAATGTAAGGTCGGATACCATTAACAGGTTTTGCGCGCGCAGCAATCGTTCTTCTTGGATATATTGCTGCAAGGTTTTCCCCTCATACTTTTTGAATACCCGCGACAGATACGAGGCGTTTGTTTCCAGCACATCGGCAATTTCACTTACACGGATATTACCGTGCAAATTTTTCATAACATAATCCTGCGCCTTTTTTACGAGATGATGGTAGTGCCGCCCTTGCTTTTTTTGCCGTGCAACATATGCGGTGAATTCTATGAAACAGGCAATTAACACAATAGAGGTTTTCTCTGTGCCGGCACTTTCTTCTATCATTTGTATGCCTGTATCGGAAATGGCGCATGCAATCTCGCTGTCTAAAACGCGGTCGGTAATAAGCCTGTCGCATATAATTGAAATTGCGGCGATAGAAAGGTTTTTTATATTTCGGCTGTCTTCAAAAGCCAATGTCCCCGGAACCCAATTAAAGTCGGCGTCAAGCATACGCCAAAGCATACGCTCCAGCATTTTTTCATCCCCGGAACAGATTGTGTTATAAAACTTTTCCCTATATTCTCTTGTAACATTAAGTATGCCGGCCTCCTGCCGTTGAAAAAGCAGCTCTTCAAGATTTGCTTTCAGCCGCTTTTGCACCTTTGAAATCTCATCGTTAAGGTATGGATAATTGCCGCCCATGTTTCCTCCGTATAATACTTTCATACTGTTTTCATAATCATAACATTTTTTTTGGTTTTTTGCACTACTTGTTTTTGCTCGGCAAAAAATATTATAAATCAGAATATCAGAAACTGTTTTTTAAACAGTATGTAAATAATTTGGATAAAAACGTATTTTGACTTGTCAAAGCGTTAAAAATGTTATATTATTACTACGTTGTTTTAAACGATTAAATCAAATCAGAAAAGGATGTTTAATATGGCAAATAATAAATCAAGCGCCGAAGCGTACCGTGAGCGCAGAAAAAAACAAATCGCGCAAGCGGCAAAAAAAAGCTCCAAGACCTCGGCGGCGCGTAATAAAGCGATAAAAATTGCGGTGACCGTAATCAGTATAATAATAGCGGTATGCCTTGTAGCCTATTCGGCGGCCAGCCTTTTGCTGAACGTATTCGCCACTCCGCAAAGACTAATTGCCGTCAATAAAATCGACGGGGTAAAGATTTCGGCAGCGGAATTTAATTATTACTATTCAAGCTTGTACAATGACATATGGCAGTATTCAAAGCACTATGAGGAGCAGTATACCTCCACATACGGCGCAGGTATGGGCGCATACCTTACGGGCTATGACTTCAACAAATCTCCCTCGGCGCAGCTTTACACGGGCGAGGATGAGTTTGACGAATTAGGTGACAACGCCACCTGGGCGGACTATTTCAAAATAGCCGCTTCGCGCCGCGCTTATATATCGATATATTTTTATGAGGAAGCGATGAAAAAGGGCTACACGCTCACAGAAGATGAATTAAAGGTAATAGACGACGAGATTAACGAAATCAGAACCACCGCCAATAAAAACGATTTTTCGCTTAAAAGATATTTATCCTTCCTCGCGGGCGAAGGAGTCAACGAATCGCTTTTCAGGAAGCTCAGGGAAAGAGATAAAATCGCCGCAAATTATCAGTCCGATTTGTCAAAAGAGTATGAAAGCAAGCTTACTGACAAAGAATTGCAGGACTATTATGAGGCTAACACCGAGGATTTTGACTCCGTATATTTTAAGCTTTTTATGATTAATTATTCGGATGCAAGCAGCGAGGACGAGGACGCCTACACTAAAAGCAGGGCAAAATCAATCGCGGATAAAATGCTCGGCGAAGTTAAGACCTACGAGAATTTTAACAATATCGCTTATAAATACGCCCCCAAGGACGATAAGGATAAATATGAGTACGAGGACGCCACCTCCGTTAAGAATATGTCTTATACAACAGTATCAAGCAATATAGGCAAGGATGTTGCCGACTGGCTCTTCGATAAAGACCGTAAAGTTAACGATAAAACCGTTATCCTTGACGAAACCAACAGCAGATATTATGTTATTTGCCTTGAAAGAACAAAAGCGCTCCTTGACGACCTTACGGTAAACGTCCGACATATTCTTGTTCAGTTTAACAATAAAGACGAGGACGGCAACGAAATTGATTTGACGGACGAAATAGTAAATACCGCGAAAGCCGAGATTGAAAGTATTTACAGCGAGTGGAAGGACGGCGTGAAGACAGAGGACTCGTTTGCCGAGCTTGCCAAAACGCGCAGCACCGACACCGGCTCTAAGGAAAACGGCGGTCTTTACGAGAATGTTTACAGAGGGCAAATGGTCTCGCCTTTTGAGGACTGGGGCTACGACTCAGCGCGCAAGACCGGTGATACCGGCATTGTTAAAACGACGTACGGATACCATTTGATGTATTTTGTCGGCAGAAACGACGAACCGCATTGGAAGCTGACAGCGCGTTCCGATTTGGGCGCGGATAAGTACGGCGAGTTTGTGGAGTCACTTTATAAAAAAGCTCAGGAAAACGAAAGTCCAAGCGTGAAATTCCTTGATTATTTTTCCGCAAGGCTTCTGAAAAACATTAACCGCTCTTATTCCGAGACTACGCTAAGCGTCACAAACGCCCCGACGGCAGCCCCGATAGAAAGCGCAACCGAATAAATTAAAAGACCTGCCAAAAAGTAAAACCGGCAGGTCTTTTTTTTATCATTGCGTTAGCCGCCTTAAAGCGAGAGGTCTTTTTGAATAACGGCGTCAACCGCTTTTGTCACACTGTCCTGGAAGCCGTTTTCCTGTAACGAGATAACGCCTTCGACGGTAATCCCGCCGGGCGAGCAGACCTTGTCCACAAGCTCCCACGGATGCTCGCCGCTCTCGCGCAAAAACTTTATGCTGCCCTCAATCGCCTTATAAACAATCCTTTGGGCGTCAAAACGCGCCATACCGTTCTTAACCGCCGCTCTTGCCATGGCGTCCGCGAACATAAAGCAAAACGCGGGCGAAGCTCCTCCCACGGCGTCAAACACCGGAAATAGCTTTTCGGGAAGCTCAATCGTCTCCCCCGAGCAGCGAAGCAGATTGACAGCGGCGTCTTTCGTTTCCTCATCAACAAGGTCGTTACAGCAGTAAGCGCTTATAGACTCGCCCACTGCGGCGTTCAGATTGGGCATTACCCTTATTATAGGCAGCTCAAAGCCCGCGAGCTCTTGCAGCTTCGACAGGGACTGACCCGCCGCTATCGAGATTAGCGGCGGTTTTTTTATAGACAACGCGCCGGACATCTGCCGCAAAACGCCGGGGAGCACATTGGGCTTTACGGCGATAACAATACAGTCACAGTCCGAAACTAACCGCGATATGTTAAGGGATATATCGACGGCAAGCTCTGTTTTTAGCGCGTTGGGCTTATCCTCGTCGATGTCATAGACTTCAATTCTGTCAGGCGGAATAAGCGTTGAACGTACGGCTCCTCTGATTAAAGCCGACGCCATATTCCCCGCTCCGACAAATCCGTATTTAACGTTTTTTTCCATTACTCGTCTCCAAGGCGCGAGGTGCAGTGAGGACAGCGTACAGCTTCAATATCTATTTCGCTTTTACAGAAATCGCATTTTTTCGTGACAGGCTCCGCCTCGGGCTTATCCTTTTTCCCAAGCTCCTTAATTTTATTGATAAATCTTACAACTATAAAAATTACGAACGAAACTATTAAAAAGTTCAAAACGGCGCTTATAAACGTGCCATAGCCGAGTACGGCAGCCCCCGCCTTTGTCGCCGCTTCAAGGTTTTCGTATTCCTTGCCGTCAAGCGCGATAAACCACTCATTGACAGAAAGACCTTTTGTAATAAGGCTTATCACGGGCATAATTATGTTGTTGACAAGAGAGTTTACTATCGCCGTGAACGCCGCGCCTATAACGATACCAACGGCAAGGTCAATAACGTTCCCCCTGAGTATGAATTTTTTAAATTCGGCAATAAAGCCTTTGCCGTTTTCTTTTATCGACACACCATCACTCCTTTGGAAAAATATAGCACATATTTATTTTTTATGCAATAGTATTTGATTAATTGGAATGTTTGGTGTATAATGCATACAATATTTTTTAGGGGGAAACGAGATGCTGCTTGCGGCCGATATAGGGAACACCAATATTACGCTGGGTATTTACAGGGAAAACAGGCTTGTTTTTGTTTCCCGCCTGAACACCGTAAGGCAGAAAACCGACGACGAATACGCCATAAATCTTAAAGACTTGTTCTCTCTG
>CAZQXZ010000003.1:21644-44800 GCA_964597515.1 uncultured Eubacteriales bacterium
TTCCGGAGCGATTATCGGCTCCGTGGTCCCTGAGCTTACAAATGTTTTTAAAGACGCGGTTTATAAGGCGACCGGAAAAAAGTCTGCGGTTATCGCGCCCGGTCTTAAAACAGGGCTTAATATCAGTATTGACAACCCGAAGGAGCTTGGAGCCGACCTTGTCGCGAGCGCCGTCGGAGCTATCGCGAAGTATCCCCTGCCCTGCCTGATTATTGACCTTGGCACCGCCACGAAGCTCAGCGTTATCGGCGAGGGCGGAGAGTTCCTCGGCTGCGCTATTGCCCCGGGAATTGGCATATCGCTTGAAGCCCTTTCAAAAGGGACTTCCCAGCTGCCCGCCGTCAGCCTTGAAGCGCCGGCGCGCGCTGTTGGCACAAACACTGCGGACAGCATCAAATCAGGCACGGTTCTCGGCAGCGCCGCCATGCTCGACGGGCTTTCCTGTATATTGGAGGACGAGCTGGGCAAGCCGTTTAAAACGCTTGTCGCTACGGGAGGATTTTCTAAGGAGGTTATCCCGCTATGCAAAAAGGGAATTATTCTAAACACAACCCTTATTTTAGAGGGGCTTTACGAAATATATCATAAAAACGCGCAATAAAACATTTGGATATCCGACGGGACTCTGCCGAGCCCGTATCAGATATACAGCGCATTTCTACAATTGAATACGCAGAAGACGCAAAATACGCACCGCATCCCGCCTAAGCGGCAAGAGCCGTTTTTGGGAGCGATAGCAAGGAGGAAATTCTATGTCAAACGCAAATTCACAAAACCGCCGGAAAATACTGTTTTTAGTACAGTTCTCGCTTCTTACGGCGATTGAGGCAATCGTATGCTTCACGGCGCTGGGCTCTCTGCCCGCTCTGGGTCCCATCGTCGCCACGCTGTCCCATATCCCCGTTATTCTGACGGCTGTTCTTTTAGGCACCGCGGCCGGAGCCGCGATGGGTTTTATGTTCGGGCTGTTCAGCTTCATCGTCTGGACGTTCACCCCTCCCCCGCTCTCTGCGGCAGTCGCTTTTGTCTTCACCCCTTTTTACAGTCTCGGTGAAATACAGGGTAATTTTTGGAGTCTTGTCATTTGCTTTGTTCCGCGAATTCTGATAGGCGTTGTAACCGGTCTGTGCTTTTCCCTGCTAAAAAAGGTTCTGGCAAACCGCAAAAATATGAACGCGCTCATTTACGGGGCAAGCGGTTTCTTAGGCTCGTTGACGAACACCTTTTTGGTTTTGGGAGGTATATACGTTTTCTTCGGAAAACAGTACGCAGCGGTAATCGACACGGAATACGCCCTGCTTCTCGGAATTATAGGAATGGGCATCCTGACGAGCGGCATCCCCGAAGCTGTGCTCGGCGCCGTTTTCTCCTATGCGGTAGGCAGTCCGGTTAAAAGAATTATTGAAAAACAGCGATAGCCTTTTATAAGACAGACGCGCTGTTTCCCGCGCTTGCAACGCATTGTGCAAAAGATTTCGGGTTTTTGTTTTATCTCAAACTTAGCGTAATATAAGGTTTGCCATTATCTGCATATTATGCTATACTTAGTACTGTCAAAATAAAAATCAGTTGAAATGAAGGAGTTTAGTATGCCAATTTTAAATGCTCAAAGCCGAGACCCTCTCGCAAAAGTCAACCAATTAAGAAGAAGCGGATTTGTTCCCGGTGTTTTATACGGGAAAAACCTTAAAAAATCTTTAAGTATCCAGTTCTCCAAGGCGGACGTCGTCCGTTTTTTGAGATCAAATCCCGTAGGCAGCAAAGCCGAACTGGCTATTGACGGGAAAAAGCATACGGTTTTATTGCGCGAGGTCTTTTATAAGGCTTCGACTAACGAGTTGAAGCATCTGAGCTTTCAAGCGCTGCTTGCCGGTGAGATTGTCACAAGCACGGTAAGGGTTACGCTTTTAAACAGGGATAAAATAACCGATATGATTCAACAGCCTCAGGATGAGATTTCCTATCGGGCGCTTCCGTCGCATCTTATTGATAAAATTGAAATCGACCTTGACGGAATGACGGCGGGCGACAGCATACGGATAAGCGACCTCGATATTTCGAAAAACCCCGATATTGAGATCTTAAACCCGCCCGACACGATGATGGTATCCATTGTCGAAGCCCGCAGAGCGGTGAAAGAGACCGAAAGCGAAGAGGAAGCTCCCGAAGCCGAAAGCGAGTAAGCGTACAGAACTTTACATCATAACATTACAACTCGCGCCCGGTTACAATCCCGTTGATTTATACCGCCGCATGCCGGCAACGGCGGAACTCTTTGAAAAGCTTCCGCCGTTGCCATAAATTTTTATTGCAATTATTCCGGTCATACGCAAAACCGCGGCGCGCCGCGGTCTTCCAAGGGCGCCCGACTTCCTTATAGGATACATAGTGTTTCTTAGTATCTATATATTTAACGATTATTTCTCAGATACTAATCTGAAATCAATTTTTATATTCTTTTTCTTCAGCATCCATATATAGAGACTTATTGTCGGAATAAAATCGAGCGCCATCCCTATGCCGAACATTAAAGATATTCCAAGCAGCGAAGGCACAAAAATCCCTGTTATATAAAGAATAAACATTATTCCGTAGTGAAAAACATGGTCAAAAGAGAATGGAACGAGATGTCTGCACAGAAAGGTCTTAAATCAAAACCGGCGAATTATGACAACGAAAACAATTCGCTGATGTTTATGCGGGATAATTTATCTAAGCTGGTAGGTGAAGGCGTTTTTAAATTAGTAGACGAACAGCCCGACAAGATAGCGGAAATTTTGGAGCAGTTCCCGGATGAGCTGAACGATCCCGAAAAAGCAGACGCTTTATTCAAAAAGAGCGTGGAAATACTGATGGATGTCACGGATTACGAGACCATGGCAGCCACAATCCAAAAGCAACCCGATGCACGGGATTTCAGTGGCATTCCGAATAATCACCGCAAGCAGGATTTCGACCGGAAGTGGAATCACACCCGTGCCAAGGTGAGCACGGAATCGCTTGATGCATTGGATGAAAATGTGGCTGATCCGAGAGCTCATACAGAAGCTGAGGCCATTGCCGATATTGCATTGAATAGCTTTTGGAATTCACTATCCGATGAGGAACATAAAATACTGACGTACTCTATGAGCGGTATGACACAGCAAGAAATCGCAGACAAAATGGGATTCAAAACGCACAGTGCCGTTACAAAACGTCTGGCGAAAATCCGAGAGAAGTTCCCGGAATAAGCTGCCACAATATTTATACTTCAACCTAAAAACGCCCTTTCAGAGCCATAAAAAAGCATCTGAAAGGGCGCTTTATGTATAAATGCTATCGGCAAGAAAACGATTGATTCAAGGCAAGAAAATATTGTTTCTTGCCGATAGCGGCAATTAAAAAATATTATAAATTTTTTAGAGATAAGCAATTACAATATTTACAGTTCAAACATGAAACGCCATTACCAATGTTTTCATCAGCAATGACGTTTATATTTTTGCAGTCGAAGATTACTCTGTAACCTGCCAACTACATGCCATAAAGAATGATGTTCCTTATGGCAATTGTAATTCAAGGAGTATAGAAAAAGCCATAAGCTCTTGATACAACTGGGTTTCCGGCATTACTTTAATACTCCCGCTCGCCACCTGAAACCTTCACTGAATCAATTCTGTATTTGAGATTTAGCTTGTTGAATTATAGCTATCTGTATTCTCCAAAAACCATGAAGTGTACAAATTTTTGTTATCATATTGTTGTCAGTTTTTGATTAGAATTCGCCATCATTAGCAGTTCCGCGATACTCAATTGAATAGAAGGTTTCACCGTCGTATTCATAAGCAGTGTACGAGTACCAATGATTATTTTTCAAAGTTTCTTTTTGAACAGATTGAAATTGAGCCATTGCCGTTTCTTGACTAAATTCGTCAACAGGAAAAAAGAAATGTTCATATGTCTTTTCTCCGTTTTTCCACCCCATACGTTTTGCACTAATTACGTGATATTTTTTCATATGGAGCTCCTCTTAACCTATAGGCGGTATAGGTGGCATATTGCTTAAGAAAGCGGTTTGTAATTCTTGCACCGTTTCTGCCTTTACCCACTCAGCCATACCTTGTTTCCACACAAGACTGTCCTTTGAAAATGTTCCTGCAGTTGCCATCTGTGTAAGCGTAGCGAGATTGAATGGACCTGTTGCCTGTCCGTTTACTGCAATATGATAAGCAACTACAGGAATCGGCGGGGGAACAGCACCGGGCGTGTTCTGCATAGGCGCACCGGACATCATTCCGTTCATTGTACCGGCAATATTTTGACCGACAGCACCACCAACTGCCATTCCTGCCATCATCGCAGCAGGGTTAAATCCGGCACCACCGCCTCCCAGGTCAACGCCACCAGCACCATTTGCACCCATTTGCCCGAGAGCTTCTGCACCTGCAACGCCAACTTCTGTCTGCTTTTCAACTTGAAATGCTCCAATATTGGTAGATTGTGTATATTTGTGTTGCGCGTACTGTCCTTCTTCTCGCTGAATACGCAACTTTTCAACGTAGTCTGTTGTTTCAGCCTTAACCTTAGATGCAGTAATATCCTTTGTAACCGCCATAAGTTGAATATAGCCTTCGCTGGTCTTGTCAATTTCGATGCTACCAATATCGACGCCAGACACCGATACGCCAAAGCTATCCTTCAAACGCTCACCAATATCATATTCAACTGCATCGGTAATCGTGGCAGTTTTACTTTCAATTTGAATAACCGGTATATTATTGGCTGCCGGAGCATTGGTCACAATATCTTTAACATAGCGAGATACTGCGTCACGAATCTGCTTTTGAAAATCATCAAGATTGAAATTGCTAAGCCTATGTAACTTGATGAATTCTCTGTAATCCAAGATTTTGAAGCTGATTGTGCCTCTGACAGCGACCGGGACACCGAAATCCATAAATCTTGGGTCATATACATCGAAAAACGGAACCCCAAATTTCACCTGAATAATCTGGGCGAGATTTATGAAATAGACCTCTGCCTGAAATGGTGTACCGCCAGCATAAGCTAATCCGACAATACTTGCAAGTACAGGGAAGTTGTTAGTCTTTATTGTTTCATCAAATGGACCCACAATATAATCCTGCATTGAACCATCTTTTTGCTTATAGACAAATACTGCCACTTCACCGTCTTTGACACGTAAAGAAGAACCCCATCGAATCGCATTTTCGCGGTTGTTGTTTCCTTGCTCTGAACCAGTAGGATGCCATTTCCAAATAAGATAGGATGGTTCGTCACAACGAATTTCATCCATAAATCCGCCCGCTTTAGGCTTTCCAAATATACTCATTCGTTAATCCTCTCACTTTCCAAAAGAATTTAATATGTCTTTTGCATTTGCAAGTAAGTATAAAGCTAACGCAAACAATACAATTGCCACAATTGTTGAAACAATAAAATATATAGGTAATTGTCTTTTTTTCTTTTTGATTTTTTCGCACAAATCATCATACAAATTCTTAACTTGCGCAAACTCGGCACTCGTGCCAAAAACGATTGCCGCTTTTTGGTAGGCTTGATTAAACATAGATAACCAAGCATCAGATAGTTTCCTTTGGCTTGAAAGTAAAGGTGAATTTCCTTTTAAACCATATACATCAGTATTTATATTTGAATAAGCAAGCATAAAAAATTCTGTAATATCTTCCTTATTGTTTGGTATGATGAATTGTTGAATTAAACTGATTTTTTCTATAAATGCTTTTGATGTCTTATTTTTAAATACCGATGTTGTGCTTTTTTGTTCATCTTTAACATCAATTTCATTTAGCTTTGATGTAAACTCTTTTATAGAATTTGAAGAGCAACTATTTCTCAATTCATAACCACAGACAGGGCAATTAGAAAGAAAGGATTTAAGCACTTCACCACAGTTAGGGCACTTATGTATTTCTCCATCATATTTTATTTTGCGATCTGAGCTGACTTGTTTAGCATCAGTTGCAACTCCGCATTCGGGACAGAATTTGGAATCAGGAGTTAACTTAGTACCACAATTTGAGCAAAACGGCATTTATCCTCACCTCTGTATAAAAATTATTTTATCTTTATTTTTAATTCTTTCATTTTATCCGAATATATCTGTTGAACAGTTGCAAATGCTGGATCATTAGGAAATGTCATTTGAGCCTTTTGATATGCCTGCTGCATTTTTTGAACCCACGCATCACTAATTGTTTTTGGCATTGTCAAATTACTTTCTCCCGATTTTGCAGCACCTTGATATCGATTCATTACCGTGTTCTTTGATAAGCCTACGTCAATATTTGCTGTTGCTAACATCATAAATTCTACAATATCATCAATTCCATTAGGAATAGGAAAACTTCTAACAAGCGAAAGCTTCTTTTGATCGGTTGGATCTACCGTGACTCCGAATACACTTCCTAATCCCGGTTTTTTTCGTGTAGCCTCTATTGACATTAACTGTTCGTTAAATGCTCGTATAGAACTCACTGCTGTTTGACCAGTAATTCGGTATCCACAATCAGGACAAATAGCGGTAGTATGAGTGATCGTAGCACCGCAATTTGGGCATTTGAGTATTGTTCCAGCATATTCTTGTTGACGAGTATTATTTATGATTGGCTGCGGTATCGAAGGAATAGGAGGCGTTTGTGTAGGGGGTTCAGCTAATTCTTGATTTCCATGCTGTTCTTGTGAAACTGCCGAAGAAATTGCTTGCTTTGCAGTATCTGCAACAGACCTAATGCTTGATGCAAAAACACCGGTAAATTCTCCAAACGCATGTTTTTTATTGGCATTTCCATTGGTTGGATTGATGCTTCTCGCATTATCTACATCAGAGATCCTGCCTACAGATGCCCCACATTCAGAACAGAATTTTACCCCATCATTTAATTTTGCACCGCAATTCGAACAAAAAGGCATATCATTATCTCCTTAAACAAATATTGTTTGGCTGACGAAAGTTAAGAATCAAGTGCTTTCGTCCTTTACTGCATCACAAATATCACCTATATTACAGTCTAAATATTCGCATATTCGCAATAGTACTGAAAGGGCTACTTCTTCGTTCTTTCGCATTTTCGTCATTGTACCAGTTGCAATACTTAAGTCTTTCCTAATCATTGCAGGGGTTATATCTTTCTCTATCAAGAGAATCCACAGCTTTTTATAGCTTATATTAATGACGAATACCCCCTTAACCTATACATACTATACGTATCATTTTGCACTTAACATAATACTCGTAAACTGTTAAAATGTCAAGCATATTTGATGATATATCAAACATAAGTCTCAACATATTGCGATTTACTCTGCTGTAATATGAGAGAATTCAAAAAAGTAGACAGGACAATTTAAAAAATTGTCCTTAAAAAATAGGAATGTATGCGTTTGTAAAACACAAGCTTTCAACCAATATGTGATATTTTTAAAAAGGTTGAACTTTTAACATGGTTACTTAATAATTAAAAGGTTAAAATATTAAGTTTATTACACTAACAGGAACGAAAAATTTCTATTGTCGTCTTGAGCGCCGTACAGAAATGTGCGGCGCTTTTTTCGTTTCAAAAAATATTTTTAACTTTTCAGGAACAATTCGGCATTTTCATGTCGTTATATAGTGAAGGGCAAAAAACCACAGCGGCTATACCGGATATAGCCGGAGGTTTGAACCTTAAAAATTGAATAGCCGGCCGGATGGGATATGACCGTGCCACGACCTTTCATTCGTGAAAGCGAGCGCAGCGACGTTGGGGTGAGATTCCCGGGCAGGAACGACATTCGGACAGACCGGTACTAAAAAATTACAACAAGACAGCATTGGGCTGTCAAAAAATAAAAACAGAAAGGAAAAATGTATGTCACACGCAGAAGAAGTTTATAACCTTATGCTGACGGAATATCCCGATTTGCTCTCGGCAGAGCAGACCGCGGGTATTCTTGGCGTTACGAGACAGTATGTCTACACCATGATTACAGACGGGTATCTTTTCGGTGTCAAAATCGGCAAAGCCTATAAGATATCCAAAATCAGGTTGATAGAGTACTTGATCGGCGACGCAGCATAAGTAACCGGTTGGTTTTTGACCGGTTCATATGCGAATGAAGTGACATTTTTATTTGGTGTCGTGCATGTTAAATGTGCGGCGAAACAACTGGTACATTCGTAATTAAAATATTTATTTGATATACTGCCATTAGTCGGCAGAACAGAACAAAGGAAAGGATGAAAAATTTGAAAGTAAAAAAGCCTGTCTCCGGCACTCTGGTGGAGCGTGGCGGCTATTACCACACCGTTATCAATGCCTATGTAAACGGCAAACGCATGCCAATCAGCCGCACCACCGGGCTGCAGGTCAAAAACAATCTGCGCCGTGCAGAAAAGATTCTGGAAGACCGAAAGCGTGAATACGACGAAAGCGGTCTTTCCGGTATGCTCACCATGGAGGAGCGGCAGAGGGTCTGCAACCTTTTGCTCTCCGAATATATGAACAAGTGGCTGGCACAGAAGAAAAACGAGATTGCCCCGGCAACCTATAACAGCTACAACAACATGATTAACGGTCGTATCAAGCGGTTTTTTGATCCGCTGGGCGTGACAATTTCTTCATTCACACCACAGCTTGCAGAGGACTTTCTGGAAACGGTCGCAGATGACGGTTGCAACGGCTCCACGCAGGTGCGGTATTATCAGGTACTGAACACCTGTCTTAAAAAAGCGGTTCGCAAGGAACATCTTGACCGCAACCCCATGGAACGGGTTGACCGCCCGAAAAGGGCAAAGTTTCACGCATCGTTTTATTCAAAAGAGGAAGCCATGCAAATGCTTACTTGTGCGAAGGACAATCCATGCTATATTCCAATCCTGCTGGCGACATATTACGGTATGCGCCGCAGTGAAGCCATCGGTCTTCAATGGAGCAGTGTGGATTTCATCAATAATAAGATTCACATTGACCACAAGGCCTATGAGCAAACGATAAACGGCAAGCAGGTGGTGAAAATCTCGGATGAGATGAAAACCGAGTCCAGCCGCCGAACATTGCCGCTGATTCCGTTTGTGCGGGAGGAGCTACTCCGGCACAAGGCACAGCAAGAGGAATACCGCAGGGCGTTTCGCAAGGATTACTGCAAGGACTGGAAAAATTGCGTCTGTGTCAATGCAAAGGGCGAAATTTTTCGACCAAACTATATCACCACGCAGTTCAGAGAGTTTCTGCAAAAGAACGGCTTGCGGCAGATTCGCTTCCACGATCTCAGGCACAGCTGTGCCAGCCTGCTTGTCGGGCAGAATGTCAGCATGAAGCAGGTACAGCTTTGGCTTGGACATTCCACATTCTCGACGACCGCCGACATTTATGCGCATCTGAATTCTCACGCATTGGATGAATCGGCAGAGTGCATTTCCGATTTGCTGTCGCCAGAAATGAAAGAGGAAAGCGAGGAGGTGAGGTCGGAATGAGTGTATAAGAAGTCTACTAAAATGGTTTTCTCGGGAACTGTTTTAGAAGATAGAGGGATTCCGGCACAGAAAACCGAACAATTTTCGCATTGGCGGAACGAACCGGTAAAAGTGCAAAAGTGCCGGAAAGCCCGCTACGACAAGAAAAAAGCACCCCCAAAGGGATGCTTTTCTCGGTGGCGGAGCGGGTGGGATTCGAACCCACGTGGGCTTGCACCCAAACTGATTTCGAATCAGCCCCGTTATGACCACTTCGATACCGCTCCACAATTTATATTTTAACACCAAAAGAGGTGATAAAATCCTATTAAATTTTAGCGATTTTCGGACTTCATTAGAAAACCCATTAGATACGCCTTGCTTCCCGTGTCCTCCACCCGCCGAAAACCCCGCAACCGTGCGGCTTCACAGCCTCACAACTTCCCATCACGCCGGAAATTTTCGAGTCAGGCCCGTTATGACCACTTCGATACGCTTCCAAATTGACCGCAAAAATCTGATAACTGTCAGCTTTTGAGCCGAGAGTTATATTAACAGATTTATTTTTCATTGTCAATATGAACAATATGGTTTTCGGCAAATTTTGCGAAGAACAGTCCCGCGTTATTTTTGTTTCGCCGAGGATTTTTTTACATACCAGGCAATCGCTTTATCGGCTATTCCCTTCTTACCGCCGCCGGTCTCGCCTCCATCCGGCGAGGAGCTTAGCGCGGCGCTGTCAGACAAATCGATTTCCTTTGCGGAAAGCTTATAGGAATTCGCGAACATATCAAGAACGGACCTGCGCACCATGCCTTTAAGCGGTATGTGCGCTATCATACCGTATGTCGCGGCTTCGCCCTGCTGTGCAAGCTCCGGATGCTCTTTTACATGGGCTACTGACTCTTTAAGGTCGTTTATATATGTGTCAACAACCTTTTCGTGCGGCGCCGTCACCATAGCGTGCAGAGCGTCCGGACGCTGAAGCCTGTCTATATGCCAGCCCTTGGACTGCATTACGTCGCCCACGGCGAAAATGTTTACGCCGGGATCGGTAGAGCGGTATGAGATTAAAGACGCGGGAGGATTTCCGATTATTTCAAGCTCGGGTATCTGAGCGATGCCCGCTTTTATGCGGTTAACCGCGTCCATCGTCCGACGGGCAAGCTGCGTGTATCCGTCCATGCCGTTTGCCTGAATAGCCGCCCACGCCGCGGCGTATGCTCCGCCGGGTCTTGTGCCTAAAAGCGCGGGAGAAGCGAATACGCCGCCCGGCCAGTCATGCTCGACATAAACCTGATGCTTAAAATATTCAATGCTCCTGTACAGTATACAGGAAGCGCCTTTCGCGGCAAAACCGTATTTATGAATATCCGCCGATATGGATGTAACCCCCGGAACACGGAAGTCCCAAAGCGGCAGCTCTATGCCGCACGCCTCTACAAACGGGAGGATATACCCGCCGACGCAAGCGTCGACATGCATCGGTATTTTGTGCCTTTGGGCAAGCTCGGCAAGCTCCTCTACGGGATCTATCATACCGTGGGGGTATTCGGGCGCGCCCGCTAAAATCATAACGGTATTTTTGTTTATCAGTTTTTCTACGGCGTTAACGTCAACGCGCAAGTCATCGGCAAGGGGCGCTCTTCGTATTTTAACGCCGAAATATTCCGCTCCCTTTCCCCATGCCACATGGGCGGTTTCCGGAACTACCATCTCAGGCTTTTTAATCCCCTTCGCAAGCCCCCAATCCCTGTAGGTTTTGACGGCAAGCATACAGCTTTCGGTTCCGCCCGCGGTCATAACGCCGCAAGCCTCATCATCCACATGGAAAAGCTCCGCCGTAAATCCTACAACCTCCTTCTCAAATCGCTTGAGACTGCGAAACGCGGTGGGATTAAGCCCGTTGGCGGAAAAAAACTTTTCATAAGCTTTTGCGAGGAACTGCGTGTATTCATCGTCAAGGTAATAGACAAGGCTCCACGTTTTCGCGTTTTTATAATCGGGATCGTCGGCGGCGAATAAATCAAGCTGTTCGAGTATTTCGCCGTAAGGACGCCCTTCCTTTGGAATTTTTGAATTCATTATTTTCGCTCCTTTACTAAAATCAGAAAAGCCGGTACAGATAATTCACGGCTATTCCTAAATAATTCCCGATAGCGTAGCCCACCACGCCGGTAGCCAATCCGGAAATCAGTATATCGGTGTTATTAAGGGCTGCCGCCACGGGCGGAACAAACGGCGGAGAGCAGACAGCGGAGGTGGAGGTGATTATCAGCGTGTCCGTGTCAATCTTGAATAGCTTGCTTAAAAGCGCGTGCAGCATAAGGCTCCCCAAGATACCGATTAAAACATAGGCAAAGATTACCGGTTTAAAGTTGATGAGCGCCCGAAAATCAGCGCTTGCGGCGACTGAAAAGCAGAACACATATATTATGTACATTCCGAGCTGGAAGGAACGCCTGATATCCCGCACCTTTTTTATAAACGACGCGGCGATACCCAGCGAGGTAATCGAAAGCATCATAACCGCCATCCCAAGGCTGCCGTCAATCCTGCTCGCCAGCATATTCAGAACATAAGAAATCACGAAAATTACGGTTGACAGCAGGAATGCCCCCGCTAAACCCTTGGCGTTTTTCTTCCTCAATATCTCCCTGTAAGCGTAAACAGACTCGTCTATCCTGTTCTCCTGCGCCTCCTCGCCCATTGCGGCGACAGGCTTCTCATACGCCTTCATACGGAATACCTTCATAAAGAATTTTCTCCCTACGGTCGAGAGAAAGAAGATGTATAAAACGGAAATGACGGAATCGTATGTATTGAAGATTACATAATCGTTTGCGCTCATACCCACCGCCTGGCGTATAGAGCCGAGGTTTACAGTGCCGCCCGTATATACGGCGCACGCCGCTGCGGCAAACTGCGGGGAATCGGGGTCGCCGCGCCCAACGGTCAAGTGTATAATTACGGTCACAACGACTATTGAAACTGTCGCCAAAAGCATGCAAAGCATACCCTTCTTAGCGTTTTTGAACCACTCTTTAAGGTCCAGCGAAAACAAAATCATAGGCAGCGCTATGCAAATCGTAATGCTTTGCAAAAGACTTAGAATACTGTCTCCCCCGTCGGCGGAAGACGTAAAGCTTTCAGGAAGAATGCCGAGGTTTCCCACCACCATGCCCAAAAGGTAACAAAGCAGTACTATCCCTACTTTTTTAAGCCACTTCACCTTGACGCAAATCCAGATAAGCGGCGCCGGCGCGGCGAGAAATAAAACCGCCGTGACTATGTTGATAAATGTATCCGTATTTCTCCCTCCTTCTCTCCGGCATCCAACCGGAATTATTATAAGTTTATCATAGTTTTTCCGTATTTACAAGCTATTTAAGCCTTGCTGTTTCAAGCGTGTTTTTAAGCACATCTATAAACAATACGCTTTTTTGACCCGACTTATCTCCTAAAAGCACCTTTAACGCTTCGCTTGCCGCATAGCCGGCAACAATACCGGCGGCAAACGACACAGTTCCCGTGTTATTCTTTTCTTTATAACCGCCGTATAGCTTTGACACCGTCCTATCGCCCGGAAATGATACCGCCACCTGCCCTTGAAAGCCTGTTACGCCGGAGCTTATAAGCGGTACGGCGTTTCTTTCGGCGGCTTTTTCAAGCATCAGTCGGCCGGCAAAGCTGTCAAGCGCGTCCACCGCTATGTCACATTGCGACATAATGCCGTCAATATTTTGAGGCGTAAGCCTTTCTTCGACTGCTTTCACTTTTATATCGGGGTTTATTGAAAGGCTTCTTGCCGTCGCCTGTGAAGCCTTGTTTTTCCCAAGCGTTTCCGCTGTGCAAAGAAGCTGTCGGTTGGTGTTGGAAAGCTCGAAGCAATCGCCGTCGCAAAAAATCAGCGAGCCAACTCCGAGCCTTGCGAGATACTCCCCCACGAAGCCGCCTAACCCTCCGCAGCCCGCTATTAAAACCGATTTATTAAACAGCAGCTTCTGCTCGTTTTCCGAAAGCGTTTCTGTGTTTTTATAAAATCTGCCGCAGTTATATTCCATATGTAACAGCCCTCTGCTATATTACGGTTATTTCATCGCCTACAACGATTTTACCGCCCGTTGTCACTCTTGCGAAAACTCCTTTTTGCGGCATTGCGCACCGCCCTATTTTCTTCTTTATTTCACACTCAGAGTGGCACTCTTTGCCTATCTGCGTTATTTCGGCAACACATTCGCCGAGCTTCAAACGCGTTCCTATCGGAAGCTTATATAACTCTATCCCGAATGTTGTAATGTTTTCGGCAAACGAGCCCAGCGGAATTTTCTCCCCCAAGGCTTCTTCTAACTCCCGAAAACTTTCAACGGAAAGCAGACTTAACTGCCTGTGCCCGTCTTTTGAGTGAGCGTCGCCTTCTAAGCCGCCGTCCGTACAGAGTATGCCGCTTTTTATCGGGAATTTTATTGTTCCTTTTTCGCCGCTCGTATTTATTGATATTATTTTTGCCATATCAGCCTCCGATATCCTTCATTTTTCTGTCTGTAACAAAACAGTCAGAAAACGTATGTTTTTGCGGTTTTGTCCGTATAAGCACTGAAATTTGCCGCGCCAATTCATCAGTATCAGAAGACAGTGCCTCTTTAAGAGAATACTCAGCTTCGTTGCCTAAGCACGGCTTCAAGTATGCGTCGCTCGTAATTCTTATTCTGTTACAGCTCTCGCAAAAAGCGTTTGAAATAGGACTTATAAAGCCCACCTTGCCCTTAAAGCCTTTGGCTGTATAGTATTTAGCGGGTCCCGCGCTTTTTTCATCTGTGTTCAGCAACTCTAAAAACGGGCGCTCTTCAAGAATTTTCTCATTGCTTATTCCCTCTAAAACCGAGTCGCCTACGGGCATTAGCTCAATAAACCTGACGCTTATAGGATACAGCTTCGCAAGTGTGACAAAGTCGTCAATTTCGCCGTCATTAACGCCTTTTACGAGGACGGTGTTGATTTTAAGCGGGAGCATACGCTCGTTATACGCCGCCTCTATCCCCTTAAAAACCTTGTCCAGGCTGCCGCCCGTCATTTTATTGTAAACCTCGGGCTTTAAGGAGTCAAGGCTTATGTTGCACCTGTTTACTCCCGCTTTTTTAAGAGCCGCCGCCTTTTCCGCCAAAAGCTGCGCGTTCGTTGTAATAGAGATGTCTTCATATTTGTGAAGGTCATAAATACCCTTGGCAATTTCCTCTAAATCGTGTCGAAGCAGCGGCTCTCCGCCTGTGAGCCTGATTTTATTTATTCCAAGCACCGCGCAGGACTGTGCAATTTTAATAAACACATCGGCGGGTAAATCGTTACCCTTAACGGCGCATTTTTCATCATCTTTTGAGCAGTAAATGCACTTTTCCATACATTTTTTAGTTAATGAAAGACGCAAATATTCTATTTTTCTGTTAAATCCGTCTGTCATACCGCCCTGTATTCTCCTGAGTCTCCGCCCGTTTTTTCTACGAGCTTTATATAATTTATAACCATATAACGGTCAACGGCTTTGCACATATCATATATACACAGCGCCGCGACGCTAACCGCTGTGAGCGCCTCCATTTCTATGCCTGTTTTAAAAACGCATTTGGCAAATGACTTAATTTTAATAGTGTTGTCACTCTCAAACTCAAATTTAATCTCTATTTTGTCAATAGGGATATTGTGACACAGCGGAATTAGCTCATATGTTTTTTTAGCCCCTTGTATTCCCGCGACTTCGGCGCAGGAAAGAATATCGCCTTTTCTCAAAGTGTTTCCGCGTATAGCCGCAAGCGTTTCCGGCTTCATCGTTATTAACCCTTCGGCTCTTGCCGTTCTTACCGTCGGTTTTTTCTCGCCGATATCAACCATATTTAACTTACCGCTGCTGTCTGTGTGTGAAAGCTTCATATTGTCACCCTATTTCTATAATTTGCCCTAAATCCTCGAAAGTATATCCGCCCATTAGAATAAGTCTTTCTTTGAACTCATCACTGTTTAACGCGTTAAGGAAATCCTTTACCCTTTCGTCTTCAAAAGCCTTTTCGCTTATGAGAAAATCGTACCGCTCGCTGTAAAGCTCAATAAAATCAAGGTCATATATTTTCGCGGCGGATAAAATTCCGAGTCCCGCGCCCGCGCTGCATGCCGCAACTGCCGCAGCTACGGCTGTATGGGTGTACTCCTCTCTCGTATATCCGTAAATATCAGAAGCTGATATATTCTGTTTATTTAATAAAAAATCAAGTAAAATCCTTGTGCCGGAGCCTTTCTGGCGGTTAACATACGAGATTTTTTTCTCCGCTATATCTCTAAGACCTTTTATATTTTTAGGATTACTCTTTTCAACCATAAGCCCCTGTGTTCTGCCAACACCCCTTATAAGCACGGCGCCGCCGTTTGGAAAATATGTTTTTACATAGCTTTTATTATACTCGCCGCTCTTAGTATCTAAAAGGTGAATTCCGCCTAAATGCGCTTCGCGGTTTTTAACCGCCATTATGCCGCCCATACTGCCCGAATGGTTTGAGGAAACGCCCGTTCTTGAGCCGCTTCTTTTTAATATATCATCAATCTCGTCAATTAACGGGTCGTGACTGCCAACTACTAATACGCTGTTTTTAAGCTCAAAAAGCGATTTTAAGAGCCGTACATTCACACTCTCCCCCCGCCTTTTGCCCTCGCTGTCCTGTGACACTGTAAATATGCCTGACGCTTTCGCAAAGCGTGTAACGACGCCGGCGGCACCCTCCATTGGCACGGCTATAGCCTCATCATCTATAAATCCTATTCGGCACCTAATAAACTCTTTATATTTTAGAGAAGACACAGTTTGCCTCCCTAATTTTGCTTGAAGCTCAAAAGGCTTTTCATATACCCGTTTCGTAAGCAGCGGCAGTATATTCTTAAAAATCTCCTCCATTACGATAATCCCTGAAACAGGATAGCCCGGCACACCTATAAACGGCACTTTTCCTATGTTGCCTAAAACAGCGGGTTTTCCCGGTTTTATTGCTACACCGTGTAAAATTAGAGTGCCAATGCTTTTTAGTGCATTAGCCGTATAGTCGTCTCTGCCGGCAGAGGAGCCTGCTATAACTACTACGGCATTGCACTCCTTTGAGGCTTTTATTACGGCTTTTTTAATAAGCTCTAAGTCATCCCTTACAACAGGGTAAACCTCAGATTCTGCGCCCCATTCGCTTAGCATAGCGCTAAAAATAGCAGAGTTAAACTCCGGCACGTCGCCGTCTTTAAGACTTTCGCTATCCCCTTTTACTATCTCGTCACCTGTGGGGATAATAGCGATTTTTGGAATTGTAACAGCTTCAAAGCTATATACTCCACCTGCAAGAAACGCACCGATAAGCGACGGGGTAACAGTCGTAAAAGATGGCGCTATCATATCGCCCATTGAAATATCCTCGCCAATTTTCCGCACATTTTGCCACGGCACTGCGGCAGAGTTAAGTAAAATACCTCTACTTTCAGCTTCAACAACATCCTCAATCATTACAACACAGTCCGTGTTTTCCGGCAGCGGGTCGCCCGTATCTATTGGAATATAGCTATTCTTATTTAATTTTACCGGAGAGCTTTCAGATGCGCCGAATGTATCCTCCGCCTTTAATGCAACTCCGTCCATAGCGCTTGCACAGTAATGCGGACTGCACCGTTTGGCATAAACAGCTTTAGCTGTCACTCTGTTTAGAGCTGACGACGTTTTAATCATTTCAGTATTATAGGCAGCACCCGCAATTACAAGAGCTTCTTTATACATTTTAACAGCCTCGGCTAAAGGCGTATTTTTAAGATATTCATATTTATTCAAAACAAATGCACCTGTACCCTTTCACCTTTTTTAACGCCCTCACTGTTTTTGTCTATTCTTATATATCCGTCTGCCTTATTTAATACCGATATTACGCTTGATTTCGAAAATAGCGGCTCAAAAAACTCGTTTTTCTCATCATTTAGCAGCATAACAGGCAAGATTTCTTCTCTGCCGTGATTTGAGGGTATGTTAGAAACGGCTTTTCTTATAACACTTTTTTCCTCTTTTATTATGCCGAGCATTTTATTAATTAGAGGGATTACAAAAAGCTTTGTTGAAAAAAATGCGGCAAGCGGATGACCGGGAATACCGAAAACCGGCTTGTTATCAACGACTGCAAACATTGTGGGTTTTCCCGGCTTTATTGATACACCGTGAAAAAGCACTTCACCGAGTTTACAAAGAACATTATAAACAGCATCCTTTTCACCAACGGAGCTGCCGCCTGAAATTAATAGCATATCATTTTCATTTAGCGCTTTTAGTACAGCTTCTTTTAGCTGATTCTTATTATCCTTTACAATAGGATATGTTTTAATATCAACCTGTGGATTTCTAAGCTCCGCATATAAAAGTGTTGAGTTTATATCTCTTATCTGTGAGCCTTTTGGGGTTTCACTAATATCAACGAGCTCATCACCTGTTGAAATAACACCTACTGTAAAACGTGCCTTTACCTTGATTTCGATTATTCCTAAAGCCGCTAAAGCACCTATGTTTTTAGCTTTTATTATTGTATCTTTATAAAGAGCTGCTTGCCCTTTTTTTATATCGTCACCCGCTCTGATAACATTTTCAAAAGGTGCTACAGGCTTTAATACACAGCAAAAGTCATCATCTGTATAATCTGTATATTCAATCATAACAACACTGTCCGCATCCTCCGGGAGGCGTCCCCCCGTTGGGATTTTATAGCACATATAGTCACCCAAAGCACGCTCTACACTCTCGCCCATTTCTATTTCACCCATGCATTTTAGCATTGACGGCAGCGACTGTGACGAGCCAAATGTATCTGTTGCTTTTAACGCGTATCCGTCCACGCTTGAACGGTTATAAGGCGGTATATTTTCTACGCTTAAAACATCTTCTGCCGCCACTCTGCCAATACTTTCACAAAGAGGAACAGCTTCAGTCCTTTGAAATAAATCAAGATTTTTTTCAAGTATTATTTTAAGCGCCATATCGGCACTGACACATTCAAACATCTGTTATTCTCCATTGCTTTAAGAAGGTTTTACCAAAGTCTGTTTTCGGATTTTTTATTATGTCGTCACACTGACCGTATTCCACAACTTCGCCCTTGTGCATAATAATTAGCTTTTCACAAAGCTTTACGGCTTCACTTGGCGTGTGAGTCGCCATAATTAGTGTTGTTTTATTATTATTGCAATACAAAGATAAAAGATCCTCTAAAGAGTCTTTTAAATCTATATCAACAGCGCCGAAAGGCTCGTCAAGCATTAAAAGCTTATGCTCGTCAATTAACATACGCGCAAAAACCATACGCTGCTTTTCACCGCCTGAAAGCTTTGCGGCATTTTTATCTAAAAGAGGTAAAAGCCCTGTCATATTAAATATTTCTTTTAACTCCTTTTCCTTTTTGCTGTTTTTCTTATCCTTTAATCCAATACACACATTTTTTCTTACACTCGTTGAAAAAATGAACGGACTTTGAGGTAAATATGCAAAACTCTCCGTATTAATCAGTGTTTTACCGATGTCAGGCTTTATAAATCCCGTAATAAGCTTTAATAGTGTACTTTTACCGGAGCCGTTAGCTCCGATAAGCGCTACTCTTTCACCTTCATTTATTTTCAGAGACTCTATGTTAAGCGTAAAATCCGCTGAATATTTCTTTTTAAGATCTTTTATTTCAATCATTTTCTTTTCTCCCCTGCCGTATACGCTATCGAGTTTACAATGAATGAAATAGCAAGGAGAACAATTCCAAGAGCAATTGCAAATCTGAAGTTCCCTTTATTTGTTTCAAGCATAATTGCCGTTGTCATAACACGAGTTTTAAATTGAATGTTCCCGCCGACAAGGCTAACAGCGCCTACTTCCGCTATCGCTCTGCCAAATCCGAGCAGGATAATACTTACAAATTGCGGTCTGCATTCAAACATTAAAAGCATTATTTCTTTTGCTTTTCCTATTCTAAGTCCGCACGCCGTTTCTCTAAGCTCCGGCGCTTTTTCACTGCTTGCTGTCGCGCTCATTCCCGTCATAAGCGGCGTTATCAGGACTACCTGTGCTATTACCATAGCCGCAACCGAAAACAGCAGCTGCAAAGAGCCGAGCGGTCCGCTTCTTGATAAAATTAAAAATACAACAAGACCTGCCACTACCGGCGGCAAGCCCATTAGAGTATTAGTTATTCTAAGAATTAAGCCTTTTCCCTTAAAATTTGTTCTGCCTATTATAGTACCTAAAGGCAGTCCCAAGGTTGAGGATATAACTGTGCTAAAAAAGGACATTTGAAGTGTTACTTTTATTATATGTAAAAGCTCACTGTCGCCTGCAAAAAGAAGGGAAAACGCTTCTTTTATATATTCTGTCATATTAATAATACCATGCCGCCGCACGAACCTGACACGTGCGGCGGCAGTGGTTTTTACTTTGCTTCAGTCGTATCGTCTCCGGTTGCCGGAGCCGTAGTTTCCATAATATAGAACAACTGTTGACCGAACTTATCAATGCCGAACTTATCAATCAGCTCAAGGGTTGACTTCTTTGTCATCCATTCAATGAGCGCGTTTGCACCGACTGTGTTAAGCCCTGTGTGCTTTTCGGGATTTACGGCAATAAGCGAATAGGTGTTTTTCATATCATCGCCTTTTTCAAGAAGTATTTTAATGTTCTTGAGATTTGCGGCATTTGAAAGAAACGTGCCCTTGTCCGTTAAAACATAACCCGAAAGCTCGTTAGCTTTGTTAAGGGTATCGCCCATTCCAGAGCCTACGTTGATGTACCATTTGTCTTTTGCGGCATCAGGTGTAATATCTGCCGCCTTCCAGATTTTAAGCTCCGCCTTATGCGTGCCGCTGTCATCGCCTCTTGAGACAAAAGGAGTATCCTTTTTCCCTGCAATAAGCTTAAATGCTTCTGTTGCATCGTTGCAAGCCGCAATTTTCGCAGGGTCACTTTCAGGACCTGCAACTACGAAGAAGTTGTACATAAAGGGAATTCTCTTTACACCAAAGCCCTTCTCTATAAACTCCTCCTCTGACGCCTTTGCGTGAACGAGCAATAAATCACAATCGCCCGACTCGCCAAGCGCGATAGCGGCACCCGTGCCGTTAGAGGTAATTTCGACCTTGTAGCCCGTCTCTTTTTCAAAATACTCCATAAGATATGGAAGTAGTCCTGAATCGTTGACAGAGGTCGTTGTGGAAAGCCTTATTTTTGGGTTTTCAGGAGGCTTTACCGTTTGGCTTTCGGCGGAGTTATCCCCCGAGCCTTTGCCGCCGCATGCCGCAAATGACAGCAGCACCGCAAGCACAAGGAAAATCGCTAAGGTTTTTTTCATGTTTTTTTGACTCCTTTCCAAATACGGGAGGCGCGGGCGTTTCCGCCCACACCCTGTTTGCGCGTTCATATCGTTTAGCGACCGACTTAGAACCCGCAAATCGGAATTTTTTTATGTAAACACGTTTTAACGCGTTCGCACCGAAAAAGCACTATTATTTTTAGAAGATATGTGTTATATTATACAAAGGGGGTATCCGTATGAAATTCAGTATTGCCGTAGTCTGCGTAAGCGACCGCTCTTCAAAGGGCGAACGCGCGGACACAAGCCGTCCCGCAATAGAGGATTGCCTCTGTGATATGGCGGAGCTTACCGTATATAAATGCGTCCCCGACGAGAAGAGCGTGATTGAGGAAACGCTTACAGATATTTGTGACGGTAAAAAAGCTCACATTGTTTTCACAACCGGCGGCACGGGTCTCGCGCCGCGCGACGTTACTCCCGAGGCGACGCTCGCTGTCGGTGAAAAGCTTGTTCCGGGAATTGCAGAGGAGATGCGCAGGAGAAGCATGGAGTACACGGAAAGAGCGATGCTCTCGCGCGCCGTTTCGGTTGTACGCAATAACGTGCTCATTGTAAATCTGCCCGGCAGCCCCAAGGCGGCTGTTGAGTGCCTCGAAGTGATTAAGCCCGTTTTAGGTCACATTGCGGAACTTTTGGAGGGAGAGGTTTCAGACTGTTCAAGAGGATAACTCCGAGTATTTTTTATAAATATAATATATTATTATTACTTGAAAAAGTCAAGTTTTACTCTAAGGTAAGGTGATTTTATGGATGAAAAGCTATTCGGGTACGCCGGACGCGTACTGAAAATCGATTTAACAAAAAAAGCGTATGAGGATTTTCCCTGGACCGACGACGACAGACGGCGCACTCTCGGCGGTAAAATAATGGCGGCTGATATTTTATACCGTCACATCAAGCCCGGTATGAAGGCGTTTGACGAAGATAACTGGCTTGTGGTTTCAACGGGTCCGCTCACGGGCTGCGGCTGCCCCAATACGTCGCGCTTCAATATTTCCACCGTTTCTCCCTTAACAAATATTGTCACATCCTCAAACTGCGGGGGCGATTTCGGGCTTGCTTTGAAAAAAGCGGGCTTTGACGCTGTAATTATCACGGGCAGAGCCGACTCGCCTGTACATATAGAGATTTCGGAGGACGGCGCGGTATTCCACGACGCTTCGGAGCTTTGGGGAATGAAAATATCAGAAGTGCAGGAAAAATTGCCCAAAAGGCACGGCAAGCTCGTTATAGGTCCCGCCGGAGAAAACAAAGTGCTTTACGCGGCTGTTTTCAGCGGCGAGAGAGCCGCCGGCAGAGGCGGCGTGGGTGCCGTGTTCGGAGATAAGCTGCTGAAAGCCGTCACGGCGTCCGGCACAAAAACCGCCGAGGTTTATGACCGCGAAAACCTTAAAAAAATTAACAAAAAATGGGTGGAGCAGCTGCGCGACAATCCGCTTACGGGCAGACAGCTTCCAAAGCTCGGCACCGCGGCGCTCATAGCCCCTATGCAGGCGCACCGCATTCTCGCGACAAAAAATTTCAGCGATGGCAGATTTGACAGCTTTGAAAAAATCTCCGGCGAGGAGCTGGCGCAAAACCATCTTATTAAAAACGCCGCCTGTACTTCCTGCGTCATACGCTGTGCAAGAACTGTCGAGATTGACGGGAAAGCCGTCAAGGGTCCCGAGCTTGAAACGCTCGGTCTCCTCGGCGCCAATATTATGAACGACGATATCGAGCTTATAATAAAATGGAATTACGAGCTTGACGAGCTTGGAATGGATACGATTTCAACCGCGGGCAGCATCGCCTTTGCGATGGAGCTGAACGAAAAGGGACTTTGGAGCTGCGGCCTTGAATTTGGTAAAACCGATAACCTTTCCGGTATATTTGAAGATATCGCCCACCGCAGGGGAATAGGGGATATTCTTGCGGACGGCACAAAGCGTATGTCCGAAAAGCTCGGAGGCGAGGAATTTGCCATACACTCAAAGGGTATGGAGCTGTCCGCCTACGAGCCGCGCGGAGCTGTGGGTCAGGGACTCGGTTATGCCACCTCAAACCGCGGCGGCTGTCACCTCAACGCGGGATATCTTGTATTTGTGGAGGGTCTCGGGCTTGACGCGGACGCCCTTACCCCCTGCGGAAAGGCGGCGCTTTCGATAATGTTCCAGAACCTTATGGAATGTATATCCGCCGCAGGCTCCTGTCTGTTTACAAGCTACGCTGTATTCCCGTCGTTTTTAATCGATAAGCCGAATTCGTTTATAACAAAGACCGTTATGACGCTCTTCCCCTATTTCGGACCGATA
>CAZQXZ010000004.1:0-4335 GCA_964597515.1 uncultured Eubacteriales bacterium
TACTCGATTGTTATATATAAAATCAATCTTCCGTAAAGGTAAATACTATATTGGGGAACTCATTATGTATGCGCTCAAAAACTTTGTACATATCCTTAATATAATCCTTATTATCATTGCTCCGGCGTGTAAAATCAGACATATTTTTTATTTCTACTGTTAACGGCTCCAAAGAATATCCCCAAAAAGAATCCCATAAAGCGTCAAGATTTTCACCGTAATGATCGGGAAAGCCCATACCCTCTTTGATAACCTTATATACTTCCCCGAGGTATTTGCATCCCGTAAAATTCAATACAATTTCATTCATCACGTCTTCTCCGATATTAAAATCAAGTAAATTCCATTCCCTCTTAAAAAAATATGTTCACGATGGTATTGTAACATATTTTTTCGGCTTTTCAACCCTGATGAGGATAAAAAGGCCGCCGACAGCGGTTACAGCAAAACGAGACGATAGAGCGTTCCAAAATCTATATGTTACAAAATATATTGTGAGGGATTATTATGGCGGATGAACTTGAGTTTGCCGGAAAGAAGTACATACGGTACGGCACAAAATGGGCGGATACTGATAATATGGTTGTGAGCCTGTCACTGCAAAGCGAGTTAAACGCGTTATATTCAAAAAAAATCAATATATCTGAAAGCAAACTTAATGATCTTATCAGTAACGGAGATAGGTTTAGACAGCTTGTCAATTGATCTTGCCATAAAGTATTATGAACAGGCGATACTTATTGCCGATAAAAGATGCAAGGATTTGAAAATTATGAAAGTATGTTTGCCCAATCAATAGGAATAACAGAGCCTTGGCGAATCGACCGGACAGAATTTGATGAAGAGAAACGAGAAGTCCATGTAACAGTGATGTTTCGCAAAACAGCAAAGTATCCTTGCCCGGAATGCGGCGCGCTATGCGAACGCTACGATGACGAGGACAGGGAGCGGACATGGCGGCACGGGGATGTCGTGTTTTTCCCCTGTTTCGTGCATTGCCGCCGTCGGTCGGAACCGATGAAACAGGTGGCAAACACGCTTAAAAAACACAAGCAGCAAATTCTTTCTAAGTTCTTTCATAGGCTCACAAACGCAATCGCCGAAGGTATTAACAGTATAATACAATCTGCCAAACGCCGTGCAAGAGAATTCCGTACTATTGAGGGGTATGTTTCTGCTGTTTTTCTTGCTGTGGGGAAACTCAAGCTTTCCTGTCCCGCTCTTTTTGAGTAACTTTTCACAAAAACAAGAAAAGAAACTTTTTTAGCAAATGCTTGCTTTGTTTAGGGCGGTATGGTACAGTTAATGGTGAATTTATACAAAATACAATCCAATCGCCGAGGAAGCATACGAAGCCGACGACGGGAATTCTCGGACGGATGAACACCAAATGCGGTAATTGTCAAAAATCAATGAAAGGAGCGAATATCATGAAAACAAAGTTGAGAGCTGTTCTTTGCGTTGCTTTATGCCTGATTTTACTAATACCTTCCGGTGTAAGCTCGCTCGCGAATGGGGAGGAGCCGTTATCGGTTTTTGTCGCCGCGGATATCCATTACCGGCCATTGAGTATGCTAAGACCTATCGAGGAGCAAAACAATCTGCCGGGCGACCCCTTGTACTATCATACCAACAGCCAGGGACAGCTGACCTATGAATCGGATGCCATTTTAAACGAACTGTTGTCAAGGTTTGAGGCGTCACCCACCAATATTCTCCTGATACCCGGCGACCTTACGGACGACGGCTACTGGCCGGAGCATTTAGGGGTTTCTGAAAAACTTAAACAGTTTATGGAAAGGACCGGCAAGGAGATTTTTGTCATACCAGGCAACCACGATGTCCGCACATCGGCGGTGAACAATTGCATTGACCTGCCGGACTTCCTTTCTCTATATGCCGACTTTGGCTATGACAAGGCTTTACAGCGGGACAGTCTGACTGCTTCCTACACCGCAGACCTCAGCCAAGAGTACCGCCTGATAGCCATTGACGCCTGTGTCCACGGAACCGATACGAGCGTCGTCAGCGACGACCTGTTCGCCTGGATTGAGGCTCAGGTTATGAAAGCCGACGCGGATGGCAAGCACCTTATCGGCATGGTACATTACAGCGTGCTGGAACATTTTAAAAACCAAAGCATTGCGGGCAATAAATTATGCCTGGAGGATTACCGTAATATGGCGTCTCAATTTGCCGACTGGGGTATACGGTATATCTTTACCGGTCATATACACGCCAACGATATTTCATCGGCGGTTTCCGAAAACGGCAATACCATTTACGATATTGAAACGAACTCGCTCATAGCGTACCCGAATTCGTACCGTGCCGTCAGCTTTTCCGATACTGCCGTAACGATTGAAACGCGGTACATTGACTCCATTGATGTAAGCTTTCTGCCGCCGGGTTATACACAGACGCAGCTCAACCTGATACAAAGTGATTTTCCGGCATACAGCTACGGATATTTTAAAGCGGGTATCAACTGTTTTATCAACGAATATCTCGGTTCGCCCAAAAAATTGGCGGGGTATTTGAATATTGAAAGCGGCACGCCTGCATACAGCGCTCTTGCCGCCGTGACTGAAACCCTTCACGGCGCGTTGAACCTGCCGCTTTATGATACGGCAAAAACACAGCCGATAGACAGCGTTGAGGAGATAGCCGCGTGTGTCGGTATAGTCGTTGACAGCAGCGAATACAAAAACCTGCCGGATCTTATCGGGTCGGTTTATTCCTTGCATTATTGCGGCGATGAAAACCTTTCCTACAATTCTCCGGAAATCCGCCTTTTTAAACAAAGCTTTAACGCCGCTCTTGTCTGGGCGCTCGCCGATTTGCCGCTCAAAACGGCAAACGCCCTGTTTTCTGAGCTTGGTCTTCCTCAGGCCGGTTTGACATTAAATAATGCCGTGCTGACGCAGGCGGCTAAGGTGATTTATATGAAAACGGCGGCATCTCTGATTTTTGATGAAATTCTAAAGCCGGTTATTGAAAGCTTTATAACCGATTCCTACGCGCCGGCTGACCTGAATGTGACACTTGAGCCATACGCAGCGCCGGTCTTGGGCGAAGACGCGACCGTCATAATATCCGACACCCGCTTTATGTTGGATGTTTTGCTTCGTATTGTTGAAATTTTTATCAATTTTATGAAGGCCGTCGAAGCGAGTGTGCTGTAAGCCAAAACCCGAATAAAATCAAAAAAGCAGGCTCCCGCGCTTTATCGTTGCGCGGGAGCCTGAGTTTGTTTAAGATTATTGAACAGAATTTTATTCCTGGTTATTATATTTCATCAGCTCGTCGAAGGTCAGACCGCTGTCCTTGCCCTCGTCGGCTATAACGCCGTTGTATCTGCCTATCCAATACGGTAAAATCATATTGTAGCACTCGTGCAAGCTCCTGCCGGACGAGCCTTGTTTTGCGTGGAAGAAGTTCGCGCCGAGTGAGCCTCGCTCGTCAACGGACACGGCGTAGGGGACGTTTTTGTCCTTTTCCCACATCAGTCCGTCCTCTTCGCGCAGATCGGGGCGGTCTGAATTGTCGATATAGAACTGCCTCGCGCAAATAGGATAGTGATTGAGCTGCCATTTGAGCATATCCTTGCATTTGCGCCCGCAGCCGTCGAGTATCTCCTTATCGTTGAAGCAAAGCTGATAGACAAGCAGCCATTCGACATCTCTGCCGTATTTCATTAAGCGCCACCAGCTGTCCGCACCCTTTTTATACTTCTCAATAATAAGCTCGTCCGTTTCGAGCTGGAGCAGTGTATAATAGGCGACAGCCGCCATTCGCGTGTCGGAATAGTTCATCATTTTTGCTATCTGAATAAAGACCTGCTCCTCGTTCTCCTCGTCGTCTATCAAGCTTTTAGCAATCATCGCGTAACGCCCGTAATGCTCGGCGGCAAGGTCGGCATAGCGGTACGGCTCGTCAAGGGCGAGCTTTCTGTACTCGCCGTCCCACTTTTTGTCGCCCGTGATATGATGCGCGACTTTGTAAAGCTGGAGCAAAATTATTGTGCCGAGAGGGCCGTCCGTAAAGCCGTTGCTGAACGCGTTGAGATAGTATTCGCGGCTCATTCTCGCCCATGAGGTAGGCTGACCGCCCGCGTCCGTGAGGCAGTAATTATTGTCGGTAAAATGCTGCGCGTGAAGCGCGACGATATTTTTAATGATTTCGCCAAGCTCGGGGTCCTCCTCGGCGAACACGTCATAAGCGAGATGCCATACGGCGTAATGACCTACAAGCTCGTCGTTTGAGGTATCGCACTTATAGATTATGTCGGCGTCCGTAAAGTTTTTGCCCGTGGCGGGGTTTATGCTGTCGGTG
>CAZQXZ010000004.1:4345-30601 GCA_964597515.1 uncultured Eubacteriales bacterium
AGCTTTCTGAGCCTGTCGGGAACAGGCGCGGAGCTGTCAACGTAAAGGGGAGCGTCCATATCGTCGCCCTTGCTTGTGGACGACGGAATTCTAAAGGATATGAGCTTTCCGGTATCGTCGTACATTTTTTTGAAAAATACGCCGTCCCCCAGAGGCACAGGGTCGTTTTCGGGGTCGTTGACATGATAGGAACGCGCGATATACCCCGATATGTTTACAAATTCCACTTCCGGCAGCCCCTGTGTCGCCCAGTTTTCGGGATGCTTCGGACCGAGGCTGCTTAAAACATAACCCGTCGGTCCCTTTTCGGGGATATTCAGCGTACCGTCTTTCCCTTCAAGCAGATATTCCTTTGAGGCCCTGTTTGTATGCGGCTTATTGTAGCGGACAAACGCCGGAATTTTGCCCTTGCGCCCGGGTATATACGCGAGCAGCAGTATAGCCTCAGTCCAGCGCATAGCGTGTTCCCTCGCCTTGGCGAGTTCTTCTTTATTCGCCGTTTTGCCGTCGCGCAGCACGGCGTAGCGGCAGATATCGCCCATTGCGACAAGAGAGGTCCAAAGCCCGTCATTATCGGACTCCCTGCCCTTCCAGCGCCGGTTTTTCTCATCCCAGCGCGCGCCGCTGAGCATACCTCTGCGCTGTACGCAGTTGTAGTTCATATCGGAAAGAAACTCCGCCTTTTCCTTCGCGGACATATATTTCATCTCAATATGAGAAACGCTCGTGTCCGTAAGAACAAATACTCCGTTATCCCCGTCGCCGCATACGGCGCGGACGTTATTGTCGAGCATATATGCGCCGGCTCTGAAATGCTGCACGGCGTCGAGCGGTTCCTCCTCTTTTTCGTTAATTCGCCAAAGCCCTTTGTCCGTACCGAGCCAGAGTACAGAGGTTTTTTCGTCCTCGTACACGCAGCTTACCGCGTCTTCGCTTAAAAAGGCGGGCAGACGCGCTTTCTGCGCCGAGGATAATGTTGTTTTAGGAAGCTTTAAGAGCTTGCCCTCAAGCTCCTTGTTATCCTCCCTTTTTTGCCTGACGCAGAGCCTTTGAAGCGTTTCCTTCATTATTGCCGGCTCACCTTTGAAATTCCTTTTTGCCATTTGCAGACCTCCGTTTATTAGATATTAGATTTTAGATTTTAGATTTTAGATTTTAATGGTTAATAACATTTCTATAACAATAACTGATATAGCGGGAATAGTCAAGCGCCGCGCGGCAAAAAAACCGCGCGGCGCTTTGCCGTTTACTCGCTGAAAATTAACCCCCGTACCGATAGCCGCCGTATCTGTTGTCGCTGTAAAGCTTGTTTGCCGCTTCAAAGTCAACGACCTTTTTGCGGATGCTTTCGGGCATCGCGCTGTAAGGCACAAACGTTACAATTTTGTCGTCTTTGTCTTCGGACACAAACCTTACATAATAACCTGTGTCGCAATGATTGTAATACACAAAGCGCGATACCTTGTAAAGTTCTGAAACATCGGTTTTTGACGAGGCCGTATATTTGTTGTAATCGTCAAAGGCGCTGTAGTGGTAATAACTGTTTTCGTCCTTGTTTCCCACCTCAGTCACAAAGTGCGAACCGGCGAAAAGACGGTTGACTCTGTTGGAGCTGTATATGAAATAATAGTGTTCGCTGTTATAATTAACGACCGAAACAATTTCGGCTGAGGAATAAACGCTTTTATCGGCAAGTTCATTATACAGCCCTTTATTTTTTAGAAATTCTATGGTGTTTTTCATATCGCTTGTAAGAATAATGGATATACTCCCGTCATACCTTGACGCGCGAAGCGGAGCGACAACGGTCTGCGAGGTAATCTTTACAGCCTTGTCAAGCACGTCGCCGAATATTATATCGTCATCTTCGCCGATATCCGCGTCGCCGATAATTTCCTTTGTTGTATCGTCTGTATCCGCGGCGCCGGGAAGGGCGGATTTGTCAGTCTGTTCGGGAGAGGATGAATTGGTTGTGCCGGCAGCGGCTTCGGTTGATTTTTCGGTTGAAGGCTCGGTTGTATCTGTGGTTGAGACGGCGGCCGAAAGAGGAGAAATTTTAAGCGAGCCGCCGGTTTGGGACGCAGGGTTTGAGGACGACTCCGTCTGTGAGGAAGAGGGCTGCTGAGTTTCGCTTTCGGAAGATGTTTCGGACTCCGAGCTTTCCGTCTGTCCGTCCGGATACTGACCGGGCATTGTTGTAACTCCCGGATATCCGAAATCCGGTCCGTATTGCTTGAAATAGTCGTTATACTCAAATACTATGATACCGAGCGGGTTTTCCTTCGGAAAATATTTTTCGTCAACAGACCTTTTTAACAGGTCCTTATAGACGCAGCGTTCCAATTCCGCTTTTTCCGCCATTGTGAGCGTAAGGTTCAGCGTACAAGCCGCGTTTTGGGTGATTATTGAAATGTCATTCTCGTCATTTCTCAGCGCCTGCTTGATGTATTCAAAAATATCGTCGTCCACCGCCGTATCGAGCATTTTATCGGATTTCTTGTCGGACAGCTTCTCATTAAAAAGCCTTTCGAGCCTTTCTTTGAATAAATCCGTGCTTTCAAGCTCCAGGAACGCTTTCAAAACATCGGCGCTCGCCGCGTTGTAATTGCGCATAAATGTTTTTCCGTTCTTCAAGGTATAAACGAATTGAAGAGTTACAGGCAGAATACGGTCGTCGTCCGTCACGTCGGTATTTTCGTATGGAGTAACGTCTGTCTTGCCCAATTCAATCAGCTTTGCGTGAAGTGCGGTTACCGTTTTAATATCGTTTTGCGACTTGAAGCCGTCCACAAGCCCTACAGACGAGATATAAGAAAAGTCTTCCGAATCCGAAAGGGCGTTTCCGTAGTAGTTGGCAGATTGCAAATAACCGTATTCGGCGGTAATTCCGACGGGGGTTACGGCTACCTTGGAAATCTCCGACGCGCCGGGGATTTTCGACGAATACCCGAACAGACCTGTCATAAAAACCGCGACGATTATCCCTGCCGCCGCCATTTCGGCGGGAAGCTTGAACAGTCCGCGCAAAAACGCCTTGAAATCGCGAAGCAAAACAAGCTCAAGCGCGATATACAGAACGGCGAACACTGCAAATCCGATAACCAGCGCAAAGGCGTTTGAAATATATCCGTCCGCCACGGTAATGACTACGTTGAGAAAGAAGAAGCCCGCGGTAAAGGTGGCAAAGGTGTTGAGGATTTTATTCGTTCCGATAAACCCGCAGATTTCAGCCTTTCTTTTTTGGAAGATATAAGCGCCGATAAACATAACCGCAAGCGATACGATTATCCAGCAAAAAGCTCTTAAAAGAGAAGGATACCATAACAGGGTGCCGGGATTGTTGAACAAAAGATGCGGATTTATCCTCTCGTGGGCGTCCATTACCGCCCATTTGGAAAGAGAGCCGTAATCAAATAGCAAGGGATTGAGAAAATCAAAGCTCCAAATCAGTTTTTCACTGGCTGTATTGTAAAAGGAGAACCCCTCGGCGTTGGCGTAAGTAAACGCGCTTCCGAACGGTGAGCCGTAGACGAACACGCCCATAAGCACTTGCAGGCAGGTGAAAAACACGGTTGGGAAAGAAAGCCCTATCACGGAAAAAACAGCCGCCTCAAAGAATGTTCCCACCGCTGAAAACGCCGCCGCCGTAACAGAGTAGACAATAAGAGCCGTCGCGCTGTAGCTCAGTATATAAAACAGGACGGCGAAGGCAAGTTCCTTGGAATACCCTAAAAATATGGTATTGGCGGCAAACGAGAGAAGGAACGGGACGGCTACGGATAAGATCATTAAAAATGCGCCCGAAAGGTATTTGCCGAAGTACAGCTTATCTCTCGAAATACCGAGGCTGTAATATACGTTTACGGTTTTTTTAGACGTGATAAAGTTAAACGAAAATACAGCCGCCACAAGGCTTGCGGCGCAAACGCTTATCAAAAGGAAAACCGATAAAACATCGCCGCTGCTGTATATAAAGTACTTATAAATCTCGTCAGCTTCCTTAATGGCGACACTTCCCGTATCATCAAAGGTCGTTATCGTTCCCGCGTACTCTACCACGGATGCAACCACTGTTATTAACGTGAAAATCACGAGGTTTATGATTGCGGGAGCGATGGCGGGTCCTTTCAGACCGCGTATAAACGTGTAGAGCAGGGGTTTAGTTGAAGATGTCTTTGAAGTCATATTCTCCGCCCTCCATTTCTTCCATAAATATTTCCTCAAGCGACAGGTTGACGCGTTCTATAACGGCGGGCTTTAACGCCTTGATTTTCTCCTGAACCTCGTCGGAATCGCCTGTAACCGTAAATAATACAAGCTGACCGTCCTTGCGAAGTCCTTGGCACTCTATGCCGTCAAATTCGTCGAGAGTGAAGGGACGGCTGAACGCAAGACGGTATTTTGACTTGCCGAAACTCAAATCGGCAACCTTGCCGGATATGGCGATTTTTTTCCCGTTGATTATGCCGATGTCGGTGCATAAATCCTCAAGCTCTAAAAGGTTGTGCGAGGATATGATGATAGAGGCGTTAAAGTCGTTGATATACTCGGTGACAAGACCTTTAATAAGAAGCCGCTTTTGCGGGTCTATTCCGTCAAACGACTCGTCAAGCAATATGACTTCCGGGTGTGTGGACATCGCGAGAACCATTTCCGCCTGGCGCTGCATACCCTTTGAAAAGCCGTTGATGCGCTTTGTGGGGTCAAGCCCGAAAGCCGCGGTCAGCCGCTTAAACGTGCCGTAATCGAACTTGCTGTAATAGCCGTTGTAGAAATCGGCCATTTTGTTCATATTGGCGTATGTTCCGAAATAAAGGTCGTCGGGTATAAAGAATATTTTCTCTTTGACTTTGGCGTTGTCAAAAACGGGCTTGGAATCATAAAAAACCCCGCCCTCCTCGGGCTTGTAAACCCCTGAAATGTTTTTGAGTAAGGTGGTTTTACCCGCGCCGTTATACCCGACAAGACCGTAAATATCCCCCTTGTCAACAGACAAGGATATATCCTGCAGAGCCGTAAAAGTACCGTACCGTTTCGTAAGATTTTTTACTTCAATCAAATCGTTTCCTCCCCGCGTTTTTATGTGACTATATCTTATTCCTTATGGAGATAGGTTGTCAACCGGAGTTTACAAGCTTAACCTATTTTGTGTAAAATCGTAATAAAGTTTTAATTTTCCGCCCTTGCGCCGAGCAAATACCCATCTTTTGCGCCGAGAATTACAACATTCAAAAGCTCGCCTGTTTTATGATTGCCGCCCTGTATCTTTACGGGAAAGTAGTTGCCGGTATAGCCCTCGAAGCCGCCGCCAAAGGAACCTTCGAGCAAAACCTCGTACCGTTTGCCGGTTTGGGCGCGAAAAGCGTTCTCGCGCAGCTCCTTTGCGGCGTTGGAAAGAAGGGAGGCGCGCCGTTTTTTTTCGGCGGCGGGAACCTGATTTGCAGCCGAGGCGGCTTTTGTACCGGCGCGTTTTGAGTAGGGGAACACGTGAATTTTCTCAAAACGCGCATTTTGGGCAAGCTCAATTGATTTGTTGAAATCGCGCTCTGTCTCCCCGGGAAAACCTGTCATAATATCGGTAGTCAGGGCGCAGTCGGGGAACATTGAGCGAAGCTTCGCGCAAAGCGACAGATACTCCTGCGGCGTATAGTGCCTGTTCATAGCATTAAGGATTTTTTCCGAGCCGCTCTGCAAGGAGACGTGGAAGTGAAAACACAGCTTCGACGAGAGGGAGAGTTTGTTTAATAACTCGTCGGTCAGATGGTCGGGTTCGAGGGAGCCGAGACGTATTCTGGATAACCCGCCGATGTCCTCGGCGGCAAGAACCGCGTCGGCAAGAGAATATGGAGTATTTTTTCCGTAATCGGACAGGTTTATTCCGACAAGCACAATTTCTTTATATCCGGCAGCGGCAAGCGTTTTCATCTCGTCCTTTACCTTCGGTAATTCCTTGCTGCGCGAACGGCCGCGCGACGCCGGAATGATACAGTAACCGCAGAAACGGTCGCAGCCGTCCTGTATCTTCAAAAAAGCCCTTGTATGACCCTCAAACGCCGTTATGCCCTCTCCGGCGAACAAGTCGCCCTTCCTATGGGCGGTAACGGCGAAAATCTTCTCACGGCTGTTAAGGTGCTTTACGATGATTTCCGCAATTTTGCCGTTGTTCCTGTTCCCTATGATAATGTCTGCCTCGGGAAAGTCCTCGCGCGGCGCGGGATTTGACTGGGGCAGGCAGCCCGCGAGTACGACGGTGCGTGCAGGGTTCTCCTTTTTATACCCGCGCAGCGCGCTTTTCACCTTTCTGTCGCTTTGCGCCGTGACAGTGCAGGAGTTGATAATAATGATATCGGCCGCGGACGGCTCATTCAGCCGGACAAAGCCGCGCTCTGCCATATGCTCCGCCATCTCCTGCGAATCGTATTGGTTGACCTTGCATCCGAATGTTTCAATATAAAAATTCATCACAGCGCCTTTCAGCATTAAAACAGACCGTCTCACCGGAAACGGCGAAACAGTCCGTTTATATAAAACTCAGCTAAATTCCGGTGCTTATGGCAAAATCGGCAGATGGCTGCTTGGCCAGTCCGAGAAGCCCTGCGCGCCGAATATGATATACAACACGTCGTTTAGGAACTTGGCGACAGCTTCAAGAGCCTGGTCTTGTGCCGGGTCCTCAGCCTCGGGTCTTTTGCCGACTCTGCGCAGCGCGTTGAGAACCCTTTCGGTGCAGGCTTCGGTTTCGGCGGCGTTGCAGACCGTGTTCGCGAGCATAAGCTTTGCCTCGTCATACGCTGCCTGAACCTCAACGACATCGTCATAGGAATAGAGGTAGGAGTTCGCGAGGACATCCTCGCACTCGGGGAGATACGATTTGATGAGAGTATTTGTTTTTCTGCTTCCGTTGAACTGCGGGAACGCGTCGGACTGGTCGGCGACAGTATTTATCTGATCTATTATAATCTGACCGCAGAGCGTTACGATAACGTCATTTCTGCCTACCTCGTGGTGCTGGTCATAAAAGAACCAGACATTGTCGGGGAACAGGCAGGTGGACGCGTCAATGTTGCCGTCGGGAGAAATATAGCCGGGCGCGGCGGGAACATAATCCGCGGGAAGGGACGTGTCGGCGGGGGCGTAAGTAGCGCCGAGGGAAGTCGAGTCAACGTCAATAATGCCGTCGGAGCTTGTTGTAAGCGAGGACTTCATAATGCCGAAGAAGTTATAATCATAAGATGAGAAGTCAAGGTCATAGCCGCATATGTTACTGATTTTTACACCCTGGCTTTTGAGTGCCGTAAGATTAGATCTAAGGTTGCATTGCGCGGTGTGAAAACGATCCATAATCTCGCGCAGCGGCTGATGCTCGGCGTCGCTGAGATATCTGTCGGCAAGCTCATCGTATCTGTCAATGGCGACCATTGACCAGAACTGCGGACAGTTCAGCAAAAATGTGTCAAGCACGCCGTCCACCGCTCTTGTCAGCGTTTTCTCAAAAACGTCCCGCGGCAGCAGGCGCAGCGCGATATTTATAATATAGCCGAGCGTAGCGTAGCCTTCGGTCTCTTTAAGTATCATCGGGATGAACTCGGAATAGATAAACTCGTCGTCAAGAATGAAGCTGCGCGCGTAAAAGTCGCTTAAAAGGTCGCAGCCCTCAAGCAGGGAGACGACGTTGATAATCTGGTTTATATCGCTGCCGTCGACATGTTCAAGGTCAAGATACGCCGCAAGGATGGTACCGCCGAGGCTTACGGAGATAAGATTGACTTTATCGACGCCTTTCTGATCCTTGACCATCTGAATGTAATCGTCAAGCGCTTGGGCGGACTCCATCGGTTTGCCTATAAGAGGGAACGCGAAGCAGTAGAGATAATCCTCGCCGATAAGGTCTGTCACAGCCTGCATCGGAATACCGCGGTAAAACGCGTCTCTGTCCTCCTTGGTCATGTCGCCGACCGGATATTCGTATGTAATGGTTTTCAGGTTGTTTACAGGGTCGCCGTTCAAATCCGACGCCTGAATGGACAAGGCTTCGCACATTGTATCATAAACCGCGTCGGTAAAGACCATATCCTTTTGGAATATGACGGTCTGGCAAAGCGGACCGAGAAGGTTTTTTATCAGGGTTTCATAAATGGTGGACTCGTCTATAATCATCAGACCGCCGGAAAGCTCTTTGCCGTCTTTGTTTATATACGGGGTGCCGTCCTCATTTGCGAGATACGAGATGGATTGACTGATACCGGGAAGAATAATAACGGGAATTTTTTCGCCGCCATCCGAGGAGTTGTTATCATAAGCCGCGGGGTTGGACTCTATTAAATTGATGGCTTCCTCAACAGAGTTTACCTCCGCGTAGCTGCCGCCGGCTACGGGTGAGGCGGAGCTTGCCTTGCCCGTGTAGCTTACCGAATTTGCCGTGCCTATGGCGACAAGCCCGAAAACAAGCGAACACGACAGAAGTACAGCCAATGTGCGCTTAAAACGTCCGTTCATATAAAGAACCTCCCAAATTAAAATAGTATGCACATTAAATATAACATAGCTTACTAAAAAAAACAATAGTTTTTTAAATTGTTAAGCCGCAACCAGTCTAATATCTAACGTCTAATATCTAATATCTAATCTTGACTTCTCTTTATCTTCGCTTTATAATTTTATAACAGAAGGATGTGTTTGCTTGTTTAACTACGACGCTTTGCTGACCGCATATATTTCGGTCATTATATTTATTTTCGGAGCGGTTATCGGCAGTTTTATGAATATGCTGATTTACAGGCTTCCTATTGGCATGACCTTCAATAAGGGGCGGTCTATTTGTCCGTCCTGCCGTCACGGGCTTGCATGGAAGGACCTTTTCCCGCTATTCAGCTGGATTTTCCTCGGCGGGAAATGCCGTTACTGCAAGGCGAAAATATCCGCGAGATATCCGGTTGTCGAAGCGTTAAACGGAGCGCTATACGTTTTGGCGTATCTGTTTCTTACGGGCGGCGGCGGCTTTGCGGGACTTAACATCTCGCTTTTGGGTCGGTTCGCCGTCATATCCGCGCTTGTTGTTCTTTCGTTTGTCGATTTTGAGCATCAGATTATACCCGACTCTATGTGGATTACCATATTTATAGGCGGGGTTCTTATCGTTTTGGATGAGATAATACGCAAAGAGTTTGCGTGGAGCGGACTGCTGGACAGAGTAATAGGCATTTTCGCCGTAGGCGGTCTGTTTTTTCTTATCGGTGCGCTGTCAAAAGGCAGGGCGATGGGCGGCGGGGACGTCAAGCTTATGGCGGCGTCAGGCTTTGTCCTCGGGTGGAAATTGGTAATTCTCTCCCTGTTTTTAGGGGCGTTCGCCGGAGTGGCGTATTCGCTGCTCTCTAAGCTTATCAGGAAAACAAAGATGCGCGGCGCAGTTCCCTTCGGTCCGTTTTTATCCGTCGGCATTGCGGTGTCAATGTTTGCGGGCGACAGAATTATAACGCACTATCTTTCGATGATACGCTGAAATTTTTATAAATTTACATTTTGTACGGCTCTTTGGCATATCTATTCTTTGAAAGGAGCTGTAAAAAATGTTTGTAATGTCAATGCGTTCGTCAAAAATAAAAATTGCCGTCATCTTGGCGGTCGGCGTGGTCTGTATAGGCGCAGCCATACTTTTTGCCGTCACAAGAAGCAGCCGCAACACGGATGCGTCTTTTCCGATCAAGGTCAGGGGAGCCTCCGGGAGCGAGCGTATAAACTTTCTTTTAAGCTGCGGCATAGAGGTTGAACAAGAGCCTGCGGAGGTTGCGGAAATCATTATACCGGCGGAGTTCGACGAGGTTTATAAGGAGTATAACGGAATACAGGTCTCGCAGGGCTTCAACCTCGAACCGTACAGCGGAAAAAGGGTAAAAAGGTGGACGTATCAAGTCACGAATTATCCCGGATATACAGACGGCTCCGACGCCATTCGCGTCAATATCCTCGTTTACGACGGGCTTATCATAGGGGGAGACGTCTGCTCGACAGAGCTTAACGGTTTTATGCACGGATTTATAAAGGACGGTACGGACGTTTCGCGGCCGGAGACCCGCCTGTCTGAGAAAAATACCAAAAAATAGGAAGTGTTCGCTTGAAAACGGAGCGTATTGATAAAATGCTTTCGCTTTGCACCGGGCTGTCACGAAGCGAGGTAAAAAAACTGATGCGCGAAAAAAGCGTGAGCGTCAACGGAGAGTCCGTTATTGACGGTTCGCTCAAAATTCCGGAAAACTGCTTTGAGGTTACGGTTTCCGGTTCTCCGGTGGTTTTGAGAAAATATGTTTATATCATGCTCAACAAGCCTGCGGGAGTGATTTGTGCAAGCGACGGCAAAGGCGAAAAAACGGTTATCGACGTACTGCCCTCACAGTATAAAAGACGCGGGCTTTTTCCCGCCGGACGCCTTGACAGGGACACCGTGGGCTTTTGTCTTGTTACGGACGACGGCGGCTTCGCCCACAAAATTCTATCGCCCAAGTCGTATGTCCCGAAAACATACCTTGCGCGTCTGGACAAGCCCATTAATATTGAAAGCGCGGCAATGGCTTTTCGCGAGGGGATGGATATAGCCGGAGAAAAGCTTTTGCCCGCCGTTCTTTTGCTTGTTTCGGGAGGGGACAGGCCTCTTTGCGAGGTTGTTATACAGGAAGGAAAATACCATCAGGTGAAGCTGATGTTTGGTAAGTTAGGCTATGCGGTGACAATGCTTAAAAGGACGAAAATCGGGGGATTAGAGCTTGACAGGACGCTCGCCGAGGGCGAGTGCAGATATATTACGGACAGCGAGCTGTCAGCGATATATTAAAAGTGATTTGTACAAAATTACCAATTGCCGAAAACGGCTGTAAATCAAGGTATTTTGGTGATTTTCTTGACATTTAACACCGATTATTCAACAAAAACCGTCTATTTAAATAAATAAAAACTCGTTTTGTGAAAATTTCACTTGCAAATTTATGATATATTGTGTAATATGTATAAGGTGGCGGGAGCCGCCTTAAAGAGAATGGTAATGTTGTATAAAAACATTTGGAGGGTGCTGTATGTCTAATAGATTGTTTCAAGGTGTCCTGCATCAGATGCGAGACGTTGTTGACAGAACAATCGGTATCATAGACGAAACGGGTATCGTGATTTCCTGCAGCGAGCTTAATAAAATAGGCGAGGTTATGGATATACCCGTATCTTCGGTTTTCGCCTCGCAGGAGTATTCTGTGTATAACGGGTATGTTTTTCGTGCGTTTGGCGAACCTCTGCATCCTGAATACGCGGTTTTTGTGGAGGGGGACGACGAAAAGGCGATTAGCTATATCGGAATACTCGGCGTCTCGATGAGCAGCGTCAAGCAGTACTATGATGAAAAATACGACAGAGGCAATTTTATTAAAAACGTCATACTCGACAATATTCTGCCGGGAGATATCTATTTAAAAGCAAGGGAGCTTCATTTTAACAATGAGGTTTCAAGGGCGGTATTGCTTATAAGAATACCGGAGCGTAGCGATATCTCTCTGTTTGACATTGTGCAAAACCTTTTTCCGGACAAATCAAAAGACTTTGTAATAAACGTCAGTGATACGGATATAGCTCTTGTCAAGGAGATTAAGCCGGACAACGACAGCAAGGACATTGAAAAGCTCGCGCGTTCTGTGTCCGACGCTCTTTCCACAGAACTGTATACGCGCTCGTTCGTCGGTATCGGCACTACGGTGGCGGGCATCAGAAACCTTGCCCGCTCCTTTAAGGAGGCGCAGGTGGCGCTTGAGGTGGGAAAGGTTTTTGATACCGAGAAAAATATTGTCAGCTATGAGCATCTCGGCATAGCGAGGCTTATATACCAGCTTCCCACCACGCTGTGCGATATGTTCCTGCGGGAGATTTTTAAAAGGGGTTCCATAGAAACGCTCGATCAGGAAACGCTCTTTACAATTCATAAATTCTTTGAGAACAATTTAAATGTATCGGAAACGTCGCGCAAGCTTTTTGTCCATAGGAATACGCTCGTGTACAGGCTTGAAAAGATTAAAAAGCTCACAGGTCTTGATTTGCGTGAGTTTGACGACGCTATCGTATTCAAGGTAGCCCTTATGGTTAAGAAATATCTTGACGCAAAACCCATTAAATATTAAATTTCATTTTTCCCCCAAAAATATTAATAAAAAATTAAATTATTACAAATCCTTTACAACCGGTTACATTTTGTTACCGGTTGTGATATGATATACGAGATTAGAACATTGTTCAGGAATGTGGTGTTTGTGTTTGATTGAATTTCGTAATGTTACGAAGGTCTATGACGACAGCGGCGTGAAAGCCCTTCAGGATGTCAACATTAAAATAGAGAAGGGCGAATTTGTTTTTATCGTCGGCTCGTCGGGCGCCGGAAAGAGTACGTTTTTAAAGCTTATAATGCGCGAGGAGGTTCCCACCTCCGGTACCGTATCGGTAAACGGATATGATTTAAATACGATGAAAAGGAGACAAATCCCGCGGTTCCGCCGCACGCTCGGTATTGTGTTTCAGGATTTTCGCCTTATTCCTAATATGAACATATATGACAATGTTGCGTTCGCGATGAGAGTCGTCGGCGCCAAGGAATCGGAAATAAGAAAACGCGTCCCGTATGTTCTCGGTCTTGTGGGTCTTTCTTCAAAGTCGAAAAGCCTGCCCGGTCAGCTTTCGGGAGGCGAGCAGCAGAGAGTCGCTTTGGCGAGGGCGCTCACCAACAACGCCGGTATTATTATAGCGGACGAGCCTACCGGAAATATTGACCCCGAAATGTCCTATGAAATAGTGGATTTGCTCAACCATATCAACGCGGAGGGTACGACGGTGGTAATGGTTACGCACGAACATTCGCTTGTCAAGAAATTTAACAGGCGCGTAGTCAAGATAGAGCAGGGCAAGGTAGTGGCGGACGCCGACGACGCTTCGTCGCTTCCCGACACACAGCGTGAGGTTATTGAAAACGAGCGGGAAGGCTCATACTATTCCGACCCGAAAACAGACCTTGATTTTGAATATCTTATGCGCACATACGGAGTCGAGTCGCCGCAAGACGAGACGCCGCTTTCGGAAAACGCGCAGCCGAGCCGGGAGAGCGAGCCCGCCGGAGAGGAAAACGACGGCGGCGAAGCCGGAGAGGAAGCGGGTGAAGCCGAATGAGAAGCGGAAGTTTAAGATACTTAATCAGGGAAGGTTTCAGGAGCGTCTGGGTAAACCGCCTTATGTCGCTCGCGTCGGTAGCCGTGCTTATGGCATGCCTGCTTATAGTCGGCTGCGGAGCTATGGTGTTTGTGAATATTGAGTCGATGCTTGACATCGTAGAGGCTCAGAATGTTGTGATGGTGTATGTCAAGGACGAGGCTACGGAATACGAAACATCCGTCCTGAAAGCGCAGTTAGAAGGCGCCGGCAACATTCAGGAAGTGATTTTCATATCCCGCGAGGAGGCTTTCAAAGCGCAGCTTGAGAAGCTCGGGGAGGGCGCCTCTTATCTTGAAGCACTTGACGCGTCCATTCTTCCGAACGCCTTTAAGGTCAAAATCACCGATATGAAAAGCTTTTCCCAAACGGTAGAGCTTATAAGAGGATATGATAATATCCTGAGCATCAGGGAGAGCGGCGACCTCGCCAATAAGCTTACGGTCATAAGGTCGTCGATTACATATGTGGCGGCGGGGCTTATCGCGCTTCTGTTTTTGGTGGCGGTGTTTATCGTCGCGAATACCGTCCGCGTGACGATGTTCAGCAGGCGGCTTGAAATAAGTATTATGAAGGCTGTCGGGGCGACGAATTCGTTTATACGTTTTCCGTTTATGATTGAAGGCGTTTTGTTAGGAGTCATAGCCGGAGTGGTTTCGTTCGGGGTCGTCTGGGGTCTTTATGAGTTCGCGGCGAGCGTTTTTGAAAATCTGCTTTCGGTTATAGGCGGGTCTCCCGTCCCGTTTTTAAGGCACGCGATAGAGCTGCTTTGCGGGTTCATTTTTGTGGGAGTATTCACCGGTTCGTTCGGAAGCGCGTTCTCGATGGGCAAGTATCTTAAAGAGCAGGGGAGTGTTGTCAGCGATGAAAAATAGCGTGTTGAAAAGGATGATATCTTTCGCGCTTGTAACGGCGCTGCTGTTTTGCGCGTTTTCGGCATCCGGTACGGTAAGAGCCATTACCGACGAGGAGAGGGCAAAGCAGCTTGAGGGCGAGATAGACGCCATTCAGGAAAAAATCGATTCGAATAAGGACAAAATCGCCGAACTCAGGAAAAAGGCGGACAGCCAGCAGAAATACATAGACGAGCTTCAGTCTCAGGTTGACTCCATTCAGGCAAAAATCAATTTAATGAATAAAGGCATTGCCGAGGTTCAATCTCAAATCAATGCGGTAAACGGTGAAATCAGCGGTTTGGAAAATCAAATCAAAAAGCTTGAAAACAATATAAAGAGCCTTGATAACGAGATTATAAAAAAACAGCAGAAAATAGCCGCCGCATATACGCTTTTAGGGCAGAGAATACGGGCGCTTTATCTTTCGGGACCCACCTCGGATTTGGAGCTTCTGCTTTCCTCGGATACGTTTGAGTATGAAACGTTTCTCGCGCAAATAGAACTTCTTAACCGCATTTCAGAACACGACAACAATTTAGTCGTGTCAATAAATCAAGGCATAGAAGACATAAAGATAATGCAGGAGGAAATCCGCGTTACTATAGAGGAGAGAGACGGGGAAGTAAAAAAACTTGAACAGAAAAAGACTGGGCTCGCCGAAAAAAAGGCGAAGCAGATAAAAGCGAGAGAAGCCGTCCAGGCCGAGGAGGCTAAGGTTCAGGCGGATATGGACGTAATACTTAAATATGTAGCGGGTCTTAACGCCGAGAGCGAGCAGTATAAGCGATTAAACGCGAGCGCCGAAAGAATGAAGCAGGAATACGAAAATAAGATAATAGAGCTGCTCAAAGACAACGCTTCGACAGGCAGCGGAACCATTTCCTCGGGAATGATTTGGCCGCTTCAATATAAGAATACATACATATCCTCTCCGTATGGTATAAGAACGCTTGGCGGAGAAACAAAGAAGCATAAAGGTATTGACATATGCGTTGTAGGCGGCTCTCAGGGAAAGACGATTTCCGCGTCCGCGGGCGGCAAGGTCGTCCTCGCGTACAAGAGCGGATATAACGGCGGGTACGGGCTGTTAGTGGTCATAGACCACGGCAACGGCGTGCAGACTTATTACGCGCACTGTTCGTCCGTATGGGTTTCGGAGGGACAGACCGTATCAAAGGGTCAGGGGATAGGAGCTGTCGGCAGTACCGGCAGATCGACGGGCGCGCACCTCCATTTCGGCGTAGTGGTCAAAGGCAACTTTGTCAACCCTCTTAATTATGTGAAAAAACCGGCTGACTGTCAGATAAGGTAATGATAACGGAGCGCTGAATATGAATAAAAGAGTATCATTGGGAGCCGCGCTGGCAATGGTCTTGGTCGCGGCGGCGGCGGCGGTCGCCATCACCATGTCTGCCTCCGTAAAGCTATACAATTCTATAATAAGCGACCTTCCCGCCCGGCAGCAGCTCTATTCGTCGGTTTCGGAGATAGACGGTATTATCCGCAGCGAATATTACGGTAATATAGAGCGGGACGCGCTTGACAACGAGATTTTTAAGGGTTATATACTCGGTTTGAAGGATGAGTACAGCAGGTATATGACCGCCGCCGAATATTCCGGATACAAAAGCAGGGCGAAGGGTAAAGTATCGGGAATAGGGATTGTGTGCGGATGGGACCGCTCTGAAAAAAAACTGAAGGTTCTCTCGTCAAAGGAAGGCTCTCCCGCCAAAATAGCAGGAATAGCCAAAGGCGATATCATTAAAAAAGTCGATGAGATAGCGGTGACGGCAGACAACTTTGAAACGCTTCTGAAAAGCTTTGAGGGCGAGATGCTCACTACGGTGAAAATCGCCTTTGAGAGCAAAGGAAAAACGAGCATTGTCAGCGTTGTAAAGGGCTATGAGTCGCAGGCCGTGACCTATGAAAAAAGCGGCAATACGGGCATAATATCGGTTCTTGATTTTTACGATAACGCGGCGGCGCAGATGAGAACGGCTTTAGACGAGCTTATTCGTTCAGGAGTGACGGCGTTGATTGTCGATTTAAGAAATACCTCCCAGGGAGATGTTTCAACAGCCGCCGTTATGGCTGATTATTATGTTCCGCTCGCCACACAAAATCGGGGAATGATGGCGATGGCGGTTAATAAACTCGGCGCTACGGTGGAAACCTATTCGTCGGATACCGACGAGATAAATATACCGATAGTATTGCTTATAAACGGCAAAACAGAGGGCGCGTCGGAGTTTTTCGCGTGTACGCTTATATCCTTCGGCAAAGCGCAGGCGGTCGGCGCGCCGACATACGGCAAATGTACGTTACAGAAGATATTTGAGCTTTCAAACGGCGGCGCGGTGCTGCTGACGGTCGCGAATATAATCCCGTACAGCGGTAAAAGCTACGAGGGCGAAGGCATAACGCCCGATTACGCGGTTGAGATGACAGCAGAGCAAGAGGCCAATATAGGCGTCAATTATGAGGATGATCCGCAGATGCAAAAAGCTCTCTCTATTCTTAAAGCTGAACCCGATACGCCTTAAACAAAATATTGCCGCGCCATTCTTATTTTAACATATAGCCAAGACTTTCGGCATATTTTGTGTCGGGAGTGATTATGTGTTTTGCGTTGTGGATATTACAAAGGACGCGGCTGACTTATCAAAGCCGAAAAAAAGAAAATCCGCGCGGCGCAAAGAGCGGCGCAAAGAGACCGGCGGCGAGAATTTTGAGCTGTCAAGAGTAAAAGCGGATTCTTACCCGCCGTTTTACATATTCAGGCTGCCTTCGGGCATGCTTACATCCGATAAAGCTCTGCGCGTCTTTAACGCGTATAAAAGCAGGCTTATTTTTCCGCAGCGCGCTGATTTGCCGGATGAGCTGGCATCTTTCGCGTTTACCCAGGAACGCTACGAGCGCGAGCGCATGCGGGATTTTACCGAAAAAACGCTTTCTTCCTTTCCGAAAAAGCCGAGTATAAAAAACGCGCTTATTTGCGATAAAAACCTTGTTTCGGCGGACGCCGTGCTTTTGGCGGTTCCAAAGATGGAAAAAATTTACGCCGATACGGACGATGAAGAAGGCTTTTCGCTGTTTTGCGAAAAAGCTATGGACAGTTACGGAGCCGTAATCATGCGCCAAAGCGGCGTTTGCGATTTGCGCAGATTTGATTTAATCGTAGATATAGACGGCGGCGCGCTCTATTATACGCCCGGGCAAGGACAGGGCGCGACGCAGTCGTTAAAACCCTCCCCGCCCGTTATTCCCGCCGCTCTCAAAGACGCGCTTCCGGCGGGGGCGGACTGTTTCGCGGTAGCCGCCGCGATGTATGAAATATATGGCGTAATGCTTGACAACGATTGAACGAAAAGCTATAATACGATTTATTAGTTAAACCGATATAACAATACAAATTAAAACATAATTAATATACGAGAGGAAGTATACAGATGCCGCAAGATGTTTTGTTAACATATGAAGGTTTGCGCGAATTGCAGGAGGAGCTTGAGCGGCTCAGGTCTGTCGGCAGGAAGGAAGCCGCCGAAAAGATAAAGGTTGCTCTATCGTTTGGCGACGTTTCGGAGAACAGCGAATATGACGAGGCGAAAAGCGAGCAGGGCAAGCTTGAATCCAGAATTATCGAGCTTGAATCTATGCTTCGCAGAGCCAAAATACTTGACGATAACGTTGAATCCGAAACAGTGCAGATAGGCTCCAAGGTAAAAATCAAGGAGGCTGTCAAGGGCGGGGCGCAGTGGGAATTCCGTATAACCGGTTATGCCCAGGCAAATCCGGTTGAGGGCAGGATTTCCGACGAGTCGCCTCTCGGCAAAGCGCTTCTCGGGAAACGCGCCGGCGAAAAAGCCTCTGTGGAGGCACCGAAAGGAACAGTCGTCTATAAAATAGTCGAAATATCCTCCGGAGCGAATAAATAACCTTATTGTCTTAAAATAACTGCTGTAAGAGGTTTTTGTCGTTTATCGGAAAGACCTCTTTTTTTATAAAAGACGAAACTGACTTTTTTGAAAGGATTTTTAATATGGCGCAGAACAATATATCCCCACCCGAGGATAGCCTGTCCGAACTTGACAGCAACGAGCTGAGGCGCATAAGGCTTGATAAGCTTTCAGCCCTTCAAGCGCAAGGAAGCGACCCGTTTGTGATAACCGTAGCCTGTCAGTCGATAACAAACAATGAAATACGCGAGGGCTTTTCACAGCTTGAGAATAAGGACGTTTCGATTTGCGGCAGGATAAAAACCTGGCGAGATATGGGCAAGGCTAATTTTATCGACGTATACGACCGCACGGGGCGCATGCAGGTCTATGTGCGTATGGACGATATAGGCGAGGAGCAATATAAAGAATTCAAAAAATGGGATATCGGCGATATCGTTGAGGTGCAGGGCTTCGTTTTTCTGACGAAGCGCGGCGAGATATCGGTTCACGCCAAGCGCATAAGGCTTCTGTCAAAATCGCTTCTCCCGCTGCCGGAGAAATATCACGGACTGACAAATACCGATACGCGATACCGGCAAAGGTATCTTGACCTTATTATGACGCCCGAGGTGAAGGATACTTTCTATAAACGCTCGAAAATCATCAAGGAGATTAGGAATTTCCTTGACGGCAGAGAATTTGTCGAGGTCGAAACGCCTATTCTCACCCAGAACGCGGGCGGCGCGGCGGCGCGGCCGTTTCTGACGCACCACAATACGCTTGATGAGGACCTAAAGCTTAGGATATCGCTCGAGCTGTACCTGAAAAGGCTTATAATCGGCGGTATGGAGAGGGTATATGAGATTGGCAGGGTTTTCAGGAATGAGGGTATCGACGTGCGCCACAACCCCGAATTTACGCTTATGGAGCTATACCAGGCGTATACGGACTACAACGGTATGATGGAGCTTGTCGAGAGTATGATAAGGACTGTCGCCGTAAACATACTCGGCACAGCCAAAGTAATGTATGACGGTACGGAGCTTGATTTTGAAAAGCCATTTGAGAAAATAACGATGGTTGACGCCGTTAAAAAATACGCGGGCGTTGACTTTACAAACCTGTCGTTTGACGAGGCGAAAGCCCTCGCGAAGGAAAAGGGGATAGAGGTCGAAAAAAGGCATAAGAAGGGCGACGTTTTAAGTCTGTTTTTCGAGGAGTTCTGCGAGGGGCATTTAACTCAGCCCGTATTCGTAATCGACCATCCGATTGAGATTTCGCCTCTGGCAAAGAAAACGCCCGGAAATCCCGAGCTGACTGAGCGTTTTGAGCTGTTTATAATGAACAGGGAAATAGCCAACGCCTATTCCGAGCTAAACGACCCTATCGACCAGAGAAGCCGCTTTGACGCTCAGGAGGAGCTGCTGCGCCAGGGCGACGAGGAAGCCAACCAGACAGACGAGGACTTCTTGACGGCTATGGAATACGCAATGCCGCCCACAGGCGGCATAGGCGTAGGAATAGACAGGCTTGTGATGCTTTTAACGGACAGCACCTCGATAAGAGACGTTTTACTCTTCCCGACGATGAAGTCTTTGGACAAATAAGGAGCAAAAAGCCGTGTTCGGGGAATGATTTTAGTGAATATTTCCGCCTTTATGGGCTATAATGTTCAATCAGGACTTGAAAACTTCAAGAAAAAAGTATATAATGATTGAACAATAAAGCCTTTTTGGGCGGAAATATTCAATGAAACAGAGTGAGACATATGGAAATTAAGCGCGACACCTATTTGCAGCAGTTGATTTCATACCGATTTGACGGCTTGGTAAAGGTCATTACGGGTATTCGCCGCTGCGGGAAATCCTATTTACTCAATAATATTTACAGGGATTACCTGCTTCAAAATAATGTGAAAGACGAACAGATAATTACGGTTGAGCTTGACCTTGCAAAAGATATTAAGTTTCGTAACCCGTTAATTCTTTCCTCTTATGTAAGGGAAAGGGTTGAGGGGAGTAAAGAGGAATTTTATCTTTTCGTTGATGAAATTCAGATGTCAGATGAAGTAACCAATCCGTATAACGAAGGCGGAAAGAAAATTACTTTTTATGACGCGTTGAATGATTTACGCAGTTTATCAAACTTGGATGTTTATGTGACTGGCAGTAATTCTAAAATGCTTTCGAGTGATATTCTGACTGAGTTTAGGGGAAGAAGCGATGAAATTCGCGTCCATCCTCTGAGCTTTTCTGAATATTATTCCGCTGTCGGCGGAGATAAAAACGAGGCTTTTGACGAGTACGCGTTTTATGGCGGTATGCCGTTGATTTTATCAAGACCGAATGACACCGCTAAGATGAGTTATCTCAAATCGCTTTTCACAGAGGTGTATATCAAAGACATTGTTGAGCGAAAGAAGATAGAGAGACAGGATGTGTTAGAGCGGATTTTAGACCTGCTCAGCTCGTCTGTCGGCTCGCTGACTAACCCGACAAAGATAGCGGATGCTTTGAAATCAAAGCAGATCACCGGCGTATCGGCGAATACCATTCGCGCGTATATCGAGCATTTGAAAGACGCCTTTTTGTTCTCTGAAAGCAAAAGGTATGATGTAAAAGGAAAATCTTATTTTGACTCACCGAATAAGTATTATTGTGAGGATATTGGTCTTAGAAATGCCCGTATTGGGTTTTGTCAGCAGGAAATGACGCACATAATGGAGAATGTTGTTTATAACGAACTGATAAACCGTCAATTCTCTGTCGACGTCGGCGTTGTCTATGCAAGAACTGTTAATAAAAACGGCAATTCTGTCCGTACTCCGAGAGAGATTGATTTTGTTGTTACCTCCGGCGGCAAAAGGACATATATTCAATCGGCTTATGCTATGCCGACCGAAGAAAAAGCGCAGGCGGAGCTTCGAGCATTTGCCCTTACAGGGGATTCCTTTCCAAAGATAGCGGTTAGAAAGGATATAAGCCGGCGTTGGTATGACGAGAACGGTATTTTGAATATCAGCATGATTGACTTTCTTCTGGATAAGAGTCTCATATAAGTAGCGCGCCGTATCAAGCTCTTTTTCGCAAAGTGCTGATACGGCGCGTTCTTAAAATATCTCGATGGCGACGTCGCTTACCGGGTAAGCGCGGCACGGATGAACGATGTTGTATCCGGCGTCCGCCGCGCGGCGTTTATCGGTTCCCTTCGGGATGAACACCTCTCCGGCGCGAAGGCGGCTCCTGCAAAAGCCGCATTCGCCGCTCCTGCACAGCGAGGGAGCGGCTACCGCGCCCCGTTCAAGGGCGGTAAGCAGAGTTTCCCCGGCAAAACATTTGAGTTCGGCGATAATTTCGCCTCGCCTGTATACGGTCAGATAAAACTCCTTATCCTTCGCCTTTTCTGGATAGCCCTGTGTCGAAGACGGGTTTACAGGCTCGCCGAGCGTTTCAAAACGGATGTTCTTGCGTTCAAGGTTCATCAGCGACAGCTCCGAGGCGATAAAGCCGTACAGCGAGGCGGGACCGCAGACGAACAGGCTGTAACGCTCGGGAGCGTATTTTTCTATAATAGCCTTTGAAATAAAGCCCCTTTCGCATCCGTCCGCCTTCTCGTCGCTGAAAACATAGACGACCTTAATTTTTTCGCAGCTTTCCGACAGTTCGTCGAGCAGCGGCTTAAAAACGGCGTCGGACAGCTTGCGGCATCCGTACAGCAAGGTTAAATTAAAATCCTCGGTGCCGTCGGCAATAGCCTGAGCAAGCGATATAAACGGCGTGACGCCGCCGCCGCCCGCCGCGCCGACGACGGTTTCCTCGTCCCGAAGGGGGTTATAACAGAAATTCCCGCAAGGACCTATCGCTTCAACCGCTGTTCCGGCGCGCCAGTGTCCTAAAATATACGGCGAGGCAAAGCCGTTTGCCGCCGGCTTGACCGTAATGATATACTCGTTGTTTTGCAGGGCGAGAGCGGGTGAGGAGGCTATGGAGTACGGGCGCGTAACGAGCGATTTGCCAATCTTAAAGCGCACCCCTATATATTGCCCCGCCTTGAAATAGGGGAGGGACTGCGTACCTTTGTTAAGGTCGTTGGTGAGTACGAAGCTTTTCACGCCGCCGCCCATCGGTACAACTTTTTTAACGACCAAGTAAAGCTTTTCGGGGTGAAGCGACTTTGCGGACTCGTTTACGGCGTGCGTCCGCAGAAGCGGCGAGTCGGACGCGTTTTCAATCATTTCTTTTCTGACGGTTACAATCGAGGCGAATTTTTTTAGGTCGCCGAAAGTGGAGCGAACCACAACTCTATTTTTGCTCATTGTCTTCTTTTCCTCACCCGAGGATATTGACTGAAAAAACAATGACCGTGCGTTTGGTGTTTTAAGAATGTTTTTTCATCATCGGTAAAAATAACCGTGCCTCGTTCTTCTAATTTTATCAATGAATTCGCCTCCTTGTTTTTATTGACGATATATATTATCCATATCTGTTAAAATTACCTTCATAGAAACCAAAACCCATATTACTCCTAACTTTTCGCTTTCCTCATATCCTTTTTGTGTGGCGTCATAAAGCGTTTTTCAAGTAAAATCACGCTTAAACGCTTCTAAAAAAACATCGGCTTCTCCTTTGGGATTGGCTTTCTTTGTCGCGTTTTCGGGAGCGTCCCAATATTCAAGGTCGTGAATGATAATCGGTATTTTGTTTTTGAACATTTTCTCTATCTGTGTATCTTTCTGAAGACGCAGCCCGACCTCGGAAGCAACATCAAACATTTTCAGAAGTCGTTCATCCTGAGAGGCGGCATCGAGTCCCGTTGCCTTTAACCACCGCTGATAACGCTCCCATCCCTCGCCTTCATCCCAGGGATCAATAAGCATTGCCTCGTTTTCGTGGCTCCAGTATGCGTAATTCCAACGCTCCTCACTGTATTTTCCGGTTGCGGGGCAGTCGCTCTCGCGGGCGCAGTCAACCGTAAACGACATTAGCCCTTCCCTATCACTGACAATGGCGCTGTCGTCCACAACGAACGTCAGGGCGTACACATCGGTAAAACCGGCGTATTTTTTTACAACCGATAAGGTTTTATCATACAAATAACTTATAAATTCCTCTGTGTGAGCGTTATTTGTATTGGAATCGGATTTTTTTTGTACCATTTTGTTTTCTTCTCCTCTTCCGAAATCAATGTCTAAAGGATTAAAGTCCTTAAGTATTATTGTTTCGCTCTTAATTTTTTCCGTATCTTCAATAAGGGATATTAAATGAACCTCAACATCGTTCCCTTTAATTGAATATTCCTCAATCCTCACGTTTTTAAATTTAATCATATTATTTTCATTAAAACTAATTTCACCTGTAGAATGCTCGACAATTCTATTTCCATTTAAGACAGTATCACACACAGAGACTAATTTGCGATCGAAAAAACGATATGTCAAACCAATCATATTATCGAAGCGATGGATTATAAACTCTTCGTGTGTAGTACTGCCTCCTATTTCTTTTTTAACAGAAATTAAACTGTTGTCTTCGGCAAATCCACATACAATTGTTCTGTCGTATACGGAAAGATATAAGCCTCCTTTATAATCAGTAAAAGGGTATACACGGTCAAGTAAAGACGGGCAATATGATCCTCGAGGCATGAAATTATCAACTTCATGCTCAAATCTCACTATTTCATCTGCAGCAGCCGCAAACATTTCGGAAAAGCTGTCTTTACATTTAAAGGCATAATCGAGAAGCTTATTAGTAACATTATGATATTTAATATAATCATCTTTGCTATCCGTATCTTTCAAGATTATTACCCCCTATTCATGTAAAAAATATTAAATTTGTAAAGAAAAGAACTGAATATATTGTCGTAAGTCCTATTGCAATAGAAATTGTTATGTTATTAGATATAGGATTCATTCCAAAATAATTAATTATCACGTTAACGGCGTCATAATAGGCATTTGTGTGTAAATATTCATGAAAATTGACATTCAACCTTATTTTATTTAATGGGTTTTCAATATCGATTTTGGCAGCTCCTAACCAAAGCCGTGCAATAAATGCCATTGAAGCATTTTTTGCTACAATATGATGAATTCTTGTTTCAGGACTTCGCATTCTAAGAATTCCTTTTATAACAGCAACAACTAAAGACATAGCCAACTCATCAACAAATTCTTGAATTTTTACCAAAGTATTATAGATAAATAATCCATCCGGCAGAGGCATAGTTGTTGTTGCTAACACGATATGCAAAATATATACGAGTAAAATGATTGGCGCAATCACTGCAGCTGCAGCTAATGCTACTACAGCAAGTGGATGTTCACCGTTATTATCCTTGTTCATTATAGGATTGTTTATACCATATCCAAACAAATTAGCGCCATGAACGGTTCCCTGTGTATCTTCTAATATGTCCATCTCATCCGCATTGAGGAACCTGCCCCACTCCGGGTTATAGTATCACCGTTATATGAAAGCGGGTTACCAATGGCGTTATAAGAAATTGTCTTGCCGTTGCAGCTTGTCAGCTTATCCTTCCATACGGCGTCATAGGTGTAGTTTTTTGTATCAATAACCGTACCTAATGTGCCTGTGGTATAAGCATATTCCTTCTTCGATTACTTCAATTCCCGCCGCCGCGTTAAACGCCAAATATTCATTAAGTTCCTGCGCGAACACCTTATTGGGTAAAATCTCGATTAAAAATAACGCCGTCAATATTACCGATAGAACTCTGATACCCACCTTAAACTTCCCTGTCATTTGCCGCTTCCTCCTTCGCTTTCTGTTCTTTTTCGGTTTTTATTATATCGAGAGCGGCGTTATATCCGGACGTGACAGCCGAGCTGTAGCCGGAAAGCTGCGTTCCCCAGCCTCCGCAGAAGCGTATGCCGAGAGTGCTTAAATCAGCGTCCTTCATCATATTTCTCGCTATTATTCCGTCCCAATTATCGGCGAGGTAGCCGTACACCGTCCCCTGGGGGGAGTCAGTGTAGCGCGCGTAGGTCAAGGGCGTCGCGACTTCGATTTCCTCGATATAGTCACGAAGATTGACGTTAAGCCGGCGCTCGTAATTATCTATCATTTTGTCGGCAAGCTTATTTTTAAGCTTGAAATAATTTTTGGGAGTTACCTCGCTGAAACAATCGCTCGTATACAGGGAGGTTAAACACATAATGCTTGTACCCTTAGGCGAGCAGGAGGGTTCGGCAAGATTGAGGCAGACGGTCGCCTGAACGTTGTTGGTTCCCAAATTCCCCATCAGTGAATACTGCTCTCTCGTGTCTGACGTATCGTACAAAAACACCGAATAATCCGTGATGCCGAGCGTTTGGGGAGAACGGCTGAGCGCGAGGTATACGCAAAAGCCGCGCGCTCCGAATTTTCTCGCGTTGGCAAGCTTTCTGTCCCTGACGGGTACGTCGTCGTGGCTCAGCATCTTTGAAAAGACCGTAGAGGGAGATATAGCGCAGATAATTTCCTTAGCGTAAAGCTCTCTCTTATCGGCGAGCTTTACGCCGTAAGCCCTGCCGTTTTCAACGAGTATTCTCGACACATGCGCGTTGTACCATATGTCGCAGCCGAAGCGCTCCGCGGCGCCCGCAAGCGCCATGCACAGGTCGTGGCTGCGGAATTTCGGAATAACGGCGCCCAGCGTCAGATACGAGCGCACCATCATAATGTAGTGGACAAAGCTCAAAGTATCGGTAGGTACGCCGAGATATGACCAGTAAGCGTTGAAAATATCCTGCGCCTTAGGCGGTACGGCAAGGGCGTTTAACACTTCGTCCACGCTGTAAGGAGCCGTCCTTACAAAATTGAGATGCTCTTTAAGTATGGCTTTGACCGTTTTGAAGTCATATTTCTCTATCGAGCCGACAAAACCGAGCGTTTTATCGATATCGTCCGCAAGAGAGAAAAGGCGCTCCATAGACGGGCGGGAGCCGGGAACATACTCCTCCATCTTATCAATATAGCTTTGAACCCCGAACGGCATTACGGCGTCAATAGGCGAGCCGTCGCGCGCTTTGGAAATGATTCTGTATGCCTCGGGGACCTCCGCCCATTTTACCGCGGAGCTGATTTTCAGCTCGTCAAGAATACTTCTGACGGAGCCTTTGCCCTCGTCCATACCGAAGCCCGCTAACTCATGCAGCGACGCCTCGAACTCAAAGCGCCCCCTTACAAAGCTTG
>CAZQXZ010000004.1:30611-39764 GCA_964597515.1 uncultured Eubacteriales bacterium
GAACCCGCCGGGCGCGTTGTGCCTTTCGAGAAGAAGAACCCTTTTCCCCTTGGAAGCGGCTGCAGCCGCGGCGGTAAGCCCCCCGCAGCCGGCGCCCACAACGATTATATCCCAATTGTTCATAGTATTAACCCGCAATTTCAGAGAGTTTTACGGGTCTGTGCAAAAGAACGCTCCGCTTGGCGGCGAGGGCGATTTTTACGGACTCAAGACCCGCTTCAATACCGACGGGGACAGCGGCGCCGTTTTCAACGGCGTTCACAAAATCTATCATCTCTTGGGTGAAGGATTGCATATACCTTTCAAGGAAGAAATACAGCGGTTTTTCGCCTGTCACTCCGTTTTCGTCGGAGATGACGGCGGTGGAAAGCGTATCGTTTGAAGTCGCGGCCATTCCAAGCGAGCCGAAAACCTCCGCTCTCTGGTCGTAGCCGTAGGCGGCTTTACGGGAATTGTCAATTACGCAAAGCGCGCCGTTTGCCATACGCATGGTAATAACAGCCGTGTCAACGTCGCCCTGTTCGCCGATAGCCGGGTCAACAAGTACCGCCGACTCGACATAGACTTCCTCTACCGCGCTGTTTGACAAAAAGCAAGCCATATCGAAATCATGGATGGTCATATCGAGGAACATACCGCCCGACGCCTTTATATACTTGGGGTTGGGCGGAGCGGGGTCTCGCGAGGTAATTTTTATGATGTGCAAATCGCCTATCCTGCCCGCGTCCACAGCCGCGCGGACAGCCGCGAAGTTATGGTCGAAGCGGCGGTTGAAGCCCACCTGAAACTTTGTCGTTCTGCCTTTAAGGGCTTCATTGACTTCGAGTATCTTTTCTACGGTCTGGTCAACGGGCTTCTCACAGAAAACGTGCTTGCCTGCGTTTATGGCCTCTACTGAAATGGACGAGTGCGTATCGGTTGACGAACAGATAAGCACGGCGTCAATCTCGCTGTCCTCAAGGATTTTTTTATAGTCGACGTATATCTCGGACACGCCCATGCTTTCAATAAAAGCTCTCGTCTCATCGTCGATGAAAGGATCCGCCACAGACTTAACAACGGCGTTTTTAACCTGATATGTTATTGATTGCAGATGTACTTTCCCTATTCGTCCCGCTCCGATTATGCCTATTTTAACCATTTTTATTCCTCCCAAAATTCGTGTAAATTATATTGTTCCGTCCCAGGTTGAGACTTCTGTTTTGGTAAGCTCGTCCTCGTCGAACCAGCGTGCGGTCACTGTTTTGCTCTCGGTAAAGAAGCGGTAGGAGTCCTTGCCTAAGCAGTGAAGGTCTCCGAAAAAGGAGTCCTTATGACCCGAGAACGGGAAGAAGCCTATGGGAACGGGTATACCCACGTTGACGCCCACCATCCCGCCGTGCGTATGGCGGGCAAATTCCCTCGCGTAATAGCCGTTTTGCGTGAATATTACGGAGCCGTTGGCATAGCGGCTTTTATTCATAAGACGAAGCCCCTCGTGAAAATCCTTGACCCTCTTGACGCTGAATACGGGTCCGAATATCTCCTCGTCTCCGATTGTCATATCCTCCGAAACGCGGTCAAAAATCGTGGGTCCTATATAGTAGCCGCCTTCAAAGCCCGGGACGGTACATTTTCTGCCGTCAAGCACGAGCTTCGCGCCCTCGCTTACACCCTTGTCAATGGCGGCGATAACCTCGTCATAATGAGACTTATATGTGACGGGACCGAGCCTTGAGGTCTTATCGTAAGCCGGACCTACTTTTAAGTCTTCGGCGAATTTTTTAAGATGTGCCACAAACTCGTCGGCGATGCTTTCCTGCACGCAGCACGCGGCAAGTGCCATACAGCGCTGACCGGCGCATCCGAAAGCGGAGTTGATGACTCCGGCGGCGGTTCTGGATACGGGGGCGTCCGCTAAAATAAGCGCGTGGTTTTTCGCCTGAGTAAGGCACTGGACGCGCTTGCCCGCCTTTGCCGCCCTCTCGTATATGAGCTTTCCGACGGGTGTGGAGCCAACAAAGGTAATACCCTTTATATCGGGATGGTCTAAAAGCGTGTTTATCTCATTTCTTGAACAGGTGACGACATTCAAAACGCCGTCGGGAAGCCCTGCCTCTTTATATAAAGCGGCTATTTTCAAAGCGGTTTTAGGCGTCAGGCTCGCCGCCTTGAGTACCATCGTGTTTCCGCACGCGATACAGACCGGAGCCATCCAGCCAAACGGTATCATTGCGGGAAAGTTCACGGGGACTATTCCGGCAAAAACGCCGACAGGCTCCCTGTAAAGCACCGTGTCATAGCCTTTGGAGGCGTCCATTATGCTGTCGCCCATCATTTGCGTGGTTACCTGCGTTGCTACTTCGGTTCCCTCCTTTGCTTTGAGGACGTCGCCCTGCGCCTCGCTCCAAACCTTGCCGTTTTCCTCGGCGACGCACAGGGTTAATTCATCTAAATGCTTTTCAAGCAAGTCGCGTACCTTGAAAAGAACTTGCGCCCTCTTTATCGCCGGAGTCGCGCTCCATGCGGGAAACGCCGCCTTCGCCGCCGCGACGGCTTGCAGCACCTCGTCGTTTGTACAGCACGGAGCCTGTCCGGTTATCTCGCCCGTGCTCGGGTTGTGCAGGTCATACCAGACCTGTGTCTGCGATTCTCTGTATTCGCCGTTAATAAAAAATTTAAGCTTTTCACTCATCATTTCAACCTCTCACAGTCCCGCCTTTTCGGCGATATATTTCCTTGCTTTCAGAGCGTATTCAAACGGATTCGCGACTGCCGGGTCCTGCTCCGCTTCGACAAGGACGTATCCCTCGTAACCGTTTTCGGCAAGAACCTCGAAAATCGGCGCAAAGTCGATAGAGCCGTCGCCCGGGACCGTAAACGTGCCCATGCGCACACCTTCCAAAAAGCTCTTCTTCTCATCCTTTACCTTCGCAATTACCTCGGGGCGTATATCCTTTAAGTGAACGTGGCGTATTCTGCCGATATGCTTTTTGAGGACATACATATAATCCTCGCCGCAGTACGCGAGATGACCCGAATCGAAAAGCAAGCCGAAAAGCTTCGGGTCGGTGTTTTCCATCATCCTGTCAATCTCGGCGGCAGTCTGAACAACCGTACCCATATGATGGTGCAGCGTAAGCGAAATACCCATGTCCAAAGCCGTTTTTCCGAGCCTGTTAAGCCCATTGCACAGAAGCTCCCACTCTTTATCGCTCATAACGGGCTTGCACTCGAAAATCGGAAGAGAGGTACCCTGAATGGAATTTCCCTGCTCGGATACCCCGACTACCTTGGCTCCCATTTCTTTTAAAAAAGAGATATGCTTAATAAAATCCCTTTCGTTTTCCTCATAGGGCTTCGTCGTAAGGAACGCCGAGAACCAAGCGTTGCAGATTTGCATTCCACGCAGCTCAAGCGCTTTTTTTAGAACCCTTGTGTCCTTGGGGTACTTGTTGCCGACCTCGCAGCCCGTAAAGCCCGCGAGAGCCATTTCCGAAACGCACTGCTCAAATGTGTTTTCGCCGCCGAGGTCAGGCATATCGTCGTTTGTCCAGCCTATCGGGGCAATTCCGAGTTTAACCTTGTTTTTATCTAACATCAATATTTCCTCGCTTTACTTAAATTATCTTTTTTGTTTTTATATGCTTGTTTTACCTTTTTATCACCCGAAACCGAGGCTATCCCGAAGTGCCACCACGCCCCGTAACCGTCGGTCATCGTCTTGGGAAGAACCTTGATATCGATAAGCGTTGAGACGGTTTGCTTTTTACTGTCGATTAAAGCCTCTCTGAGCTCGTCTGGAGTTCTTGCCGTATATGTTTTAACCCCGTAGCCCGAAGCGCTTTTGGCGTAATCAATATGCATAAGCTCGCCGAGCAGGGCGCCGTTTGCGTCCCTTTTTCGGAACTCCGTGGCTAAGTTCCCTATGCCGTTTGACATCTGCAAATTGTTTATGCAGCCGAAGCCCGCGTTGTCAAAGAGCAGCACGTTGATTTTCATTCCCTCCTGCACACAGGTTACAAGCTCGCTGTGGAGCATCAGATAACTCCCGTCGCCGGTAAACGCGTAGACCTCCCTGTCAGGGCAGGCGAGCTTTGAGCCTAAGGCTCCGGCTATCTCGTAGCCCATACAAGAGTAGCCGTATTCCATATTGTAGGAGTACGGGCAGTCGGTAGTCCACATCCTTTGCAGGCAGCCCGGCAGGGAACCCGCGGAGCCTACGGCGATAGCGTCTTTATCAATTATCTCGCGTATGAGGGCGACGGCGCAGGTCTGGGTGATAACGCCGCCCGTCTTTTTTACAAACTCGGGTATGGTTTTCTTATAACCGGCGGAAATAAGCGGCTTGAAATTCTCGTCATACCTGTAATCGGCGAGGTGTTTCATCTCTGTTTCCCAGTCAGCTTTCGCCTTTCTTATTTCGTCCCGATAACCCGATTGATAGCCCGCTTTTTTCAAGGCTTTGCCAAGGGCGAGCAATGCGAGCTTGGCGTCCGCGACAAGTTTAACAGAGTCAAGCTTATATGTATCAAAGCGGTCGGTATTTACCGTTATAAACCTTGCGCCGTCCTTAAACAGCGATTTTGACGCTGTGGTAAAGTCGGAAAGGCGCGAGCCTACGGCGACTATGACGTCCGCCTCGGAGGCTATCGAGTTGCCCGCCGAGTTGCCCGTGACGCCTACGCCGCCGAGGTTGTGCCGGCAGGACGAGCGGGTCGCCGACTTGCCGCTTTGCGTTTCGGCATACGGAATGTTAAAGTCCGTACAAAAGCGTTCAAGAACCTCTCCCGCCTCTGAATACCGCACGCCGCCGCCGCAGATAACGAGCGGCTTTTTCGCGCCGAGAAGCGCGGCGCAAGCCTTTGAAAGCTCGTCCTCGGACGGGACAAGCCTTGTTATATTATGAACTCTTTTTTCAAAAAAGCTATTAGGAAAATCATAGCTTTCACCGCCAACATCCTGAGGCAGAGAAATACAAACGGCACCGGCGTTTGCCGTATCCGTAAGAACGCGCATGGCGTTTATCATTGCGCTCATAAGCTGCTCGGGGCGCGAAACCCTGTCCCAGTACCTGCACACCGGTTTATACGCGTCGTTTGTGGTGACTGACAGGGAATACGGCTGCTCGAACTGTTGGAGGACAGGGTCCGGCTGACGGCAGGCAAACGTATCGGCGGGTATAAGCAGCAAAGGGATATTATTTACCGTCGCCGTAGCCGCCGCGGTTATCATATTCGCCGCGCCCGGACCTATCGAGGACGAGCAGGCGATTATCTTCCTGCGGTTGTGCTGCTTTGCGAAAGCAGTCGCGGCATGCGCCATACCTTGCTCGTTTTTGCCTTGGTAGACCCTAAGCGCGCCCGGGTTTTCATCAAGAGCCTGACCGAGTCCGCAGACGATACCGTGACCGAATACAGTAAAAATCCCGTCTGCAAACTTTTCTTCCTTCCCGTCGAATGAGACGTACTGGTTGTCAAGAAACCTGACAAGAGCCTGAGCGGTTGTTAACAGTGGCATAACTTTTTCTCCTTTATATCAGTTGCTGTTCGCGAGCCATTCATATCCGTCGACATATATTCTCGTTTTATCCCACGGGTCCCCGTCAAGGTGGCGTATCATCCATACATAGTACATAGTAAAGCCCGGCGCGGCGGCTTGCTGATGCGCGTTGCCGCCGGAAATCGCGCGGTAGCTGCCGTCAGTACTCATTTGAACGTCCTCTCCCAAAAAGGATATCCCGAAGCCCTTTGGACGGTCAAATTTATAATAATAAACCTCCGGCTGCGGGTGGTGGTGCGGCGGGTAGCTCGACCATTTGCCCGAAAGGTTGTAAACCTCGCCGAGAACCATATTGGAGTAGGGGGCGCTTGAAAGGTCGAATACAGTGGATACCACCCGATGCCCGGCGCCGCCCCATTGACCCTTGCCGAACTCCTGATAAAGGCAGTCCTCCGGAGAGTAAAATACGGGCGTGAAAACAATGTCGTTGTCCGTCTGCTGTATCAGTATCTCGCTGTCCTTTAAGGCTGAAATGTTTACGTTCGCGCATTTGGGGACGTGCAGGCAATACGGCTTTTTTTCAAAAGGACTTTCACGCTCCATCGTTTTGCTCTTGCCGTCCCAGGAGATAACAATCTTGCCTGACAAAATAAGAAACGCCGTTTCGTTGTTCTCGTCATAAAAATCAAGACATTCGTCTTTCGCAAATCTTTTAACGCTTATATTCATAAGCATATCGGCGTTTTTGCCGTTCATTTCACAGATTGTCTGAAAGCCGTTTTTATCAAAATCAGGGCGTTCAAGCATTGTCGTATCGTCTCCCTTCAATAAACTTTGTCGTCGGTCAATATGCCGCTGCCGCTTATCGGAATAGCCTCTCCGAGATAAGTAGGCTCGGGTTTGAATATGCACCACAGGAAATCCTTGTTGCGCGCTAAAAATTCGCGCTTGTTGTTATATGTGTTCGTAAAGCTGCCGTATTCGCGCAAATCGGAGCTTACGCCGTGCGCTTCAAGCCCGAGACTTCTCGCGTCATATATTGCGCGGTAAAGGTGGTATTCCTGTGTTATTACGATTATTTTTTCGGCTTCAAAAACGTCCCTCGCGCGGTACATTGATTCATATGTGGAAAAACCGGCGTGGTCCATAAACACATTCTGTGCGGGAACGCCGTTTTTAACGGCGAATTCCTTCATGGCGTTGACCTCGTCGTAATCCTCATTGCCGTGGTCGCCGCTTACGAGGATTTTTTTACATTTTCCGTCCTTGTAGAGCGATATGCCCGCAAGCATCCTGTCCTCAAGCATCGGGCTTAACGAGTCGCCCCATATACCCGCCCCGAGAATTAACACGCAGTCGGCGTCCGCAAGCTTTGCCGCGTCCTCGGCGGCTAAAATATATTCGTCCGAATAGGAAACGATATAGGCGTTCACCGCGAAAACGTATATCAAACCCATAAGGCACAGAGATATAACAACGGCTATAAGGCTGAAAAAGCCTTTCTTTGCCCGCCTTTTTTCGGTTTTATTGGTCTTGTCTGTTTTTTTGTGTTTATCGTTACTCATAACGGGCGACCATCTCCCCGTATTCCTCTTTGGCTTTCTTTATGAACTCCTTTACGGCTTCTGCTGTCGGCATATCCTGCGAGCAGGCGTGGCTCGCGACGAGCATTGCCGCGGACGCGCTGCCGAATTCAAGGGCGTCGTGTATATCCCAGCCCTCGAACAGACCGTACAAAAACGCCGAAGCGTAGCCGTCGCCGCCTCCGAAGGATTTCAGCAGCTTTACGGGGAACGGCTTAACTGAATAGCTCTTACCATCGTCAGTATAAGCTGTCGAGCCGTCCTTTCCGTGCTTTACTATAACTATTTTCGCGCCGCACGAGTGCAGGTATTTTGCGGAAGCCGTGTCGGTACCGTCAAGTCCCGAGAATTTTTCGGTAAGGTTAAACTCCTCGCGCGAGCCTATTACAACGTCACAGTCCTTCGCCACTGTTGAATAATAAATCGCCGTTTCGTCCTCGCTTTTCCAGTTGTATGGGCGGAAATCTATGTCGAATATCACAGGTATGCCGTTCTTTTTAGCGAGCGCGAGAGCTTTGAGCGCGGCCTCCCTCGAAGGGCTTTCGGCAAGAGCGGTTCCCGAAATCAGAAGCGCTCCGGCTCTTTTCAGGTACAATTCGTCTATATCGGATACGTCAAGCGTCAAATCGGCGGCTCCGTTGCGGTACATAAGAATTGAGCTTTTCGTTTCGGACAGAATTTCGGTAAAAGTCAGCCCTATTTTTTCGCCGTTAACGCAGCGTGTGACGCGCGACGTATCAATTCCCTCGTTTTTAAAAAACTTCTCCACAAACGTCCCAAGCTCGTCGTCCGATATTTTTGCGAAAAAACCGCATTTCTTACCGAGCCGCGAAAGCCCTACGGCTATATTGGCGGGGGAACCGCCTAAATATTTTTTAAAAGTCGCGCTTTCGCTTAAAGGACGGTAATAGTCTGTCGGATTAAAATCAACGGCTATCCTTCCTAAAAGAATTAGGTCGAAATCTTTGTTCTTAGAGAATTCTATGTACTTCATTATTATGACCATCCTTTCGCTGCGAGGCGGAAGTTTTGTCCGTTCGGCGAAGCCGATTTGCATCTTCACCTACGATGCAAAAGGACAAAAGTTCCCGTTTAAAAGATTTATCTTTTAAACTTCTGCCTCCGTTTTGTTGTTGAATATGACTATATGTCTTTTAACATTTTCGTAAACGCCGTCCGCCATTGCTTTTGAGAGCGTGAAATAATCGGCTTTTTGAACGCTGTCCGAATACGCCTTAGCGTAGGCGGCGAGGGCGTCGAAGCTTGCGGTTGCTATGTTTATTTTCCTTATCCCGAGGGAAATGGCGCGCCTGAACATCGCTTCGGTCATTCCCGTGCCGCCGTGGAGTACGAGCCGGGCGCCGCAAGTCCCGCTTATTTTTTCGAGTATGTCAAAACGAAGGTCAGGCAGGACCGGATAATTGCCGTGCGCGTTTCCAATCGCCACCGCGAGCGCGTCAATGCCTGTCCTTTCGCAGAATTCTACGGCGAGAGACGGGTCGGTACAGCTTATTTCGCGAGCCTTGCCGCCGCCCTCGCTGCCGCCGACTGTTCCAAGCTCCGCTTCGACAGAAGCGCCGTACCGGCGCGCCCTTTCGGCTACGCGCCGCGTCGCCCTTACATTTTCCTCGAACGGCAGAAGCGACGCGTCGAGCATTACCGAGGTGAAGCCCAGCTCCAAGGCCTTGTATACGGCGTCCTCGCTTAAACCGTGGTCAAAATGCACCGCGACAGGCACGGCGCTTTTTTTCGCGGCGGCGAGCATCAGAGCCGCCATATATTCCATAGGCGAGGTTTTCAGCCTAACCTGAGCGATTTGAAGGATAATAGGAGAGTTTAGCTCCTCGGCGGCTCTTACGGCGCCGAGCACCATTTCCATATTGCCTACGGAAAACGCTCCGACAGCCTTATTTTCAGCCTTTGCGCCAAGCGTCAGTTCTTTTAAGTTTGAAAGAGGCACAATAAAAACTCCGTTCGGTTACTCTGCATTTTATACTACAACAAATGAGCGGAAAAATCAAGAAAATAATACCTCTTAGTGTAAAATAAAGATTGGCAAAAAAGAAAGGGAAATGGCGTTAACCACTTC
>CAZQXZ010000005.1:0-35171 GCA_964597515.1 uncultured Eubacteriales bacterium
TAACCTCCAACCAGATTGAAGCCGCCCGTATCGCAATGACAAGGTACATCAAGCGCGGCGGTCAAGTATGGATTAAGATTTTTCCGGATAAGCCGGTTTCCAAAAAACCCGCCGAGACGCGCATGGGTTCAGGTAAAGGCGCGCCCGAGCAGTGGGTTGCGGTAGTAAAGCCCGGCAGAATAATGTTTGAGATAGCGGGAGTCGATGAGGAACTTGCCAAAGAGGCTATGCGTCTCGCGTCGAACAAGCTGCCCATAAAGTGCAAGTTTGTTAAAAAGGAAGGACAGGATGGTGAGCAGTAATGAAAGCCGTTGACTTAAAAAAACTTTCAGGTTCGGAGTTGGATGCTAAACTCCTCGAGTTGAAAGATGAGCTCTTTAAGCTGCGTTTTCAACAGGCCATCAACCAGCTCGACAATCCGATGAGAATAAAAGCCGTTAAGAAAGACATCGCCAGAATAAAGACTATTCAGCGTGAAGTCGAGCTTCACGGTAAGAGTTCTTGAGGGAGGATACAAAATGAGCGACAGAAATTTAAGGAAGACACGTATCGGCATCGTCACAAGCGATAAAATGGATAAGACCGTCGTTGTTTCCGTTAAGGACAGGGTACAGCATCCGCTTTATAAAAAGATAATCAACCGCACCGTTAAAATGAAGGCGCACGACGAAAACAACGAGTGCGGCATCGGCGACCGCGTGATGATAGCGGAAACACGTCCGCTGTCTAAGGACAAGAGATGGCGCGTCGCGCAAATCATAGAGAAAGCTAAATAGTATTAGCTAAAGGAGGCACATACTGTGGTACAGCAGGAGAGTTACCTCAAGGTAGCCGATAATACGGGAGCAAAAGAGATTATGTGCATTCGTGTTCTCGGCGGCTCCGGCAAGAGGTATGCCAATATCGGCGACGTGATTGTCGCGAGCGTAAAAAAGGCCGCGCCCGGCGGCGTTGTCAAAAAAGGCGAGATTGTCAGAGCGGTAATAGTGCGCTCGGCTTTCGGGGCACGGCGCGATGACGGCACATACATCCGTTTTGATGAAAACGCGGCAGTCATTATAAAAGAAGATAAAAACCCAAGAGGCACCCGTATTTTCGGGCCCGTCGCAAGAGAGCTCAGAGAGAAAGAATACATCAAAATTCTCAGCCTTGCGCCGGAAGTACTGTAACGGAGGCGCGTGATTTATGATTAATAAAGTTCATGTAAAGACGAATGACGAAGTCATTGTCATCAACGGCAAGGACCGCGGTAAAAAAGGTAAGGTCTTAGAGGTCTCCCCGTCGGAGGGCAAGGTAATCGTAGAGGGCGTCAATATCGTTTCGAAGCATGTAAAACCAAGACAAATGGGCGAGCCGGGCGGAATAATAAAGGCCGAAAGCGCGCTTTACGCCAGCAAGGTTCAGCTTATCTGCCCGAAATGCGGCAGGCCTACGAGAACAGGCTCCGCCATAAACGCAAAGGGCAAAAAGGTACGCACATGCAAGAAGAGCGACTGTCTCGCTCAGTTTGAATAAGGGAGGGCGGCTTAAATGGCAAGGTTAAAAGAACAGTATGTTAACGAGGTTGCTCCTTCGCTTATGAAGAAATTTGGATATAAGAGCGTCATGCAGATACCCAGGCTCGAAAAAATTGTCGTAAACGTCGCCTGCGGAGAGGCGCGGGACAATCCCAAGATGCTCGAAGCCGTTGTTTCCGATATTTCGCAGATTACAGGTCAGAAACCTGTCGTTTGCAAGGCAAAGAAATCCGTCGCAAACTTCAAGCTCAGAGAAGGTATGAGCGTCGGCGTTAAGGTCACGCTTCGGGGCGAGCGTATGTATGAATTCCTTGACAGGTTTTTCAACATAGCTCTTCCGAGGGTCAGGGACTTCCGTGGGGTAAACCCGAACTCCTTTGACGGCAGAGGGAATTATTCAGTCGGCATAAAGGAACAGCTCATATTCCCCGAGATTGACTACGACAAAATCGACAAGGTTCGCGGAATGGACATCAGCTTTATAACGACCGCGAAAACCGACGAGGAAGCCCGCGAGCTGCTTTCGCTTCTCGGCGCTCCGTTTGCGAAATAGGAGGGAAATTTATGGCTAAAACATCTATGAGGGTCAGGCAGTCAAGACCCGCGAAGTATTCAACAAGGCAACATAACAGGTGTAAAATCTGCGGAAGGCCGCACGCCTATCTTCGTAAATACGGCGTTTGCCGCATCTGTTTCAGGGATCTTGCCCACGCGGGACAAATTCCCGGAATAAAAAAGGCAAGCTGGTAAAGAGCGATTGCGTATAAGGAGGAACTGTCATGCAAATTACTGATTCCATTGCTGATATGCTTACGAGAATTCGCAATGCCAATTCAGCAAAGCACGATACAGTGCAGATTCCCGCGTCCAACATGAAGAAAGCAATTGCTCAAATTCTTGTTGACGAGGGCTATATAAAAAGCTACAAGGTAATAGAAAACGGCAATCAGGGTATTATTGAGGTCGTTTTGAAATACGGTCCCAATAAGTCGCAGGTGCTTACGGGCTTGCGCAGAGTGTCAAAACCCGGTCTGCGTATTTACTCGAATTGTGAAGAGATGCCCAAGGTTATGAACGGTCTGGGAGTAGTCATTCTTTCGACCTCCAAGGGCGTTATGACCGACAAGGACGCGCGCAAAGCCAAAGTGGGCGGCGAAGTTCTTGCGTATATTTGGTAAGGAGGTACGTCACAATGTCACGAATAGGCAGAAAACCGATTGCCGTTCCCGCGGGCGTTGATGTGAATATCGACGGTACTACCGTTACCGTTAAGGGTCCCAAGGGTACCCTTGCGAGAGATATACGCGGCGAAATCAGCGTAAAGCTTGAAAACGGCGAAATCACCGTAACGCGTCCGAACGACGAAAAGGAAAACCGCGCGTATCACGGACTTACGCGTACGCTTATCGCCAATATGGTGGAGGGCGTCAGCAACGGTTATAAGAAAGAGCTTGAAATAAACGGCGTAGGTTACAGAGCCGTAAAGCAGGGAAGCGACCTGGTTTTAAACATCGGGTATTCGCATCAGGTAATAATGGCCGAGGTTGACGGTATAACAGTCGACGTGCCGGCTCCGAACAAGATTGTCGTTTCCGGTCCCGATAAGCAGAAGGTTGGTCAGTTTGCTTCGGAAATCAGAGGAAAAAGACCCCCCGAGCCTTATCAGGGCAAGGGTATAAAGTACGCCGGCGAGATTATTCGCCGCAAGGAAGGCAAAGCCGGCAAGGGCGGAAAATAATGTTGATGAGGTGAATTTATTATGGTATCAAGACCTAACAGTAACGCGGCGAGAGTACAGCGTCACAAGAGGGTTCGCGGAAAGGTTTCCGGCACGGCTTCGTGTCCCCGCCTCAATGTTTTCCGTTCTCTCAAGCATATATACGCTCAGTTGATTGACGACGTCAGCGGCGCGACGCTCGTTTCGGCGTCAACCGTGGAGAAGGAGTTCAGCGGGTACGGCGGCAACAGAGACGCCGCCCGCAAGGTGGGAGAGCTTCTCGCGAAACGCGCGGCACAGAAGGATATAAAAGACGTTGTGTTCGACCGCGGGGGATACATCTATCACGGCCGTGTCGCAAGCTTGGCCGAAGGCGCCCGTGAGGGCGGTCTCAACTTCTAAGGGAAAGGGAGGAAATACTTTTGGCTAGATATGAAGCAGCTCAGGAAAAACCGGAATTTCAGGAAAGAGTCGTTGCCATAAACCGCGTATCAAAAACCGTAAAGGGCGGCAGAATTTTCAAGTACTCGGCTCTCGTAGTCGTCGGAAACGGAAACGGCAAGGTAGGCTTCGGGTTAGGAAAATCGGGTGAAGTGCCGGACGCCATACGCAAGGGTATAGAAGACGCCAAGAAAAATTTGGTTACAATTTCTCTTAAAGGCGCTACCATTCCTCACGCCGTTATCGGCAAGTTCGGAGCGGGAGAGGTTCTGTTAAAGCCTGCCGCACCCGGAACAGGCGTTATCGCCGGCGGTCCGGTGCGCGCCGTTGTTGAGACGGTAGGCATTAAGGATATAAGGGCGAAGGCTCTTCGTTCCAACAATCCCTGCAACGTTGTTAGAGCGACGATGGAAGGTCTTATAAGCCTTCGCAATGTGGAGCAGGTTGCCGCCGTGCGCGGTAAATCCACAAAGCACTTTAAGGATTAAGGAGAGTGGGAACAATGGCAGATATAACAGTAAAGCTTGTCAAAAGCCTTATCGGAAGCAAGAAGGGTCAGATTGCCACCGCCCACGCGTTAGGACTTCACAAAATAGGCGACGAGTCTTGTCAGCCGGACAATCCGCAGACGCGCGGCAAGGTTAGAAAGATCGTCCACCTGATAGAAGTTACCGAAGAATAAAAGAGGAGGTGCGAAATATGAAGCTGCACGAGCTTTCGCCGGTCGAAGGATCGAAAAAAGTCGTTAAACGTGTCGGCAGAGGTCCGGGTTCCGGGCAGGGCAAAACCGCGGGTAAAGGTCATAAAGGTCAGAAATCGCGTTCCGGCAAAGGAATGAGACCGGGATTTGAAGGCGGACAGATGCCTCTTCAAAGACGTCTCCCTAAGAGAGGTTTTGTCAACATATTCGGCAAGGAGTTTGCCATAGTCAATCTTTGCGACCTTGAAAAAACCTTTGAAGACGGCGCCTTAATAGACGCAGACGCTCTTTTGGGTTCGGGACTTATAAAGAAAACGCTTGACGGGGTCAAAGTTCTCGCAAACGGCGAGTTGACAAAAAAGTTTACCGTAAAGGTCAACGCTTATTCCGAGACTGCTAAGAATAAAATTGAGGCTGCCGGAGGAAAGGCAGAGGTGGTCTGAAATGGTAAAGACGTTTGTCAACGCGTGGAAAATTCCTGATTTACGCGCGAAACTGATTTATACCGCATTTGTCGTTCTTCTGTTCAGAATAGGCGCGGGCATACCCGTTCCGTTTCTTAATATCGCCACGGAAGGCGTTTTGGGAAGCGCCGAGGGTACGACGTTTCTCTCTTATCTTAGCATGATGACGGGCGACGCGTTCAACTACGGCACTATATTCGCGATGTCCGTTACTCCCTATATCAACAGTTCCATTATTATGCAGCTGCTGACAGTCGCTATTCCCGCACTTGAAAGGCTCCAGAAAGAGGGCGAAGAGGGCAGGAAGAAAATAGCCTCGATAACACGTTACGTTACAGTCGGTCTCGGGTTTATGCAAAGCGCGGCTTATTATATGTATCTGCGCTCGCAGAAATATCTTATGACCGACGCTTCCGGCGCGGAGTTTAAGGGCGGCTGGGCTGTTTTTCAGGCGCTTATCGTCATCCTCTGTCTTACGGCGGGAACGGCGCTCGTTATGTGGCTCGGAGAGCAGATAAACGACAAGGGTATCGGAAACGGTATTTCAATTATACTTTTCGCGGGAATTGTTTCCCGTATCCCGACCGAAGCCACAAGGCTGTTCAGTATGAACCCTTCCGTACAGAGTTACTTTTTCAAAGGCGGCCCGCACGGAATATACTATTTCCTCGCTCCTCTCGTTGTAATCATATATATTCTGATGCTCGCTTATATCGTATGGATGGATAACGCGGAGCACAGAATACCCGTGCAGTACGCCAAGCGCGTGGTAGGGCGCAAAATGTACGGCGGGCAGAGTACGCACATTCCCATCAAAGTAAATATGAGCGGCGTTATGCCCGTCATTTTCGCAAGCTCTATTCTCTCGCTTCCGCCGACTCTTGAAATGTTCCTTCAAAACAAAATCAAGGAAGACGGTTTTTGGGATAAGTTTTTCGGTGTGTTCCAGGCGAACAATTGGGTTTATGCTCTGATTTACTTTTTGATGATTATTTTCTTCGCGTATTTTTACGCGGCTATTCAGTACAATCCGGTTGAAATGGCAAACAATATCCGCAAGAACGGCGGAGCTATCCTCGGCATACGCCCGGGTAAGCCCACGTCCGACTATATCGGCGGTATTATAGGCAGGATTATAATCATAGGAGCTATGCTTTTGAGCGTCGTCGCGCTCTTCCCAATCTTATTTTCAATTATTACGGAGATGGCTTTGGGCAAGGGCAACGGTATGAATATTACGCTCGGCGGCACTTCGATAATCATTATGGTCGGCGTCGCGCTTGAGACGGTCAAGCAGCTTGAGAGCCAGATGATGATGCGCCACTACAAGGGATTTTTAGATTAAACTAAGGACGGCGCGTTATCCGGAAAGGACGGTACGATATGAAGCTGATACTACTCGGCGCTCCCGGAGCGGGAAAAGGCACGCAGGCTGAAATTTTGTCGGCACGCCTTGATATCCCGAGCGTATCCACCGGAAATATCATCCGTGAGGCGTTGAAAAACGGCACTGAAATGGGTCTGAAAGCGAAGGCGTTTACCGAATCGGGGGAATTGGTTCCCGACGATATCGTAATAGGTATCATAAAAGAAAGGCTTTCTCAGCCCGATTGCGCAAAAGGCTTTATACTTGACGGTTTTCCGCGAACGATCCCGCAGGCGGACGCCCTTGAGGGCATGGGGCTTGACGTTGACGTCGTCATAAACCTTGAAATCGCGGATGAAGACGTGGTAAACAGAATGGCGGGCAGACGGGTCTGCAAGGACTGTTCGGCTACTTACCATATAAAGAATATGCCTCCCGAAAACGAGGGTGTCTGCAACCTTTGCGGCGGTGAGCTGATAATCCGCAAGGACGACGAGCCGAACACGGTGCTGGGCAGGCTGAAAGTCTATCACGAACAGACCGAGCCGCTTATAGGCTATTACTCCCGAAAAGGGAAGCTGTTTACAGTCTCGGGCGCAGCGCCAATCAACGACAGCGTCGCCGTAATACTCGGCGCTTTGGAGGGCAAGGCATGATTGTGCTGAAATCGCGGCGGGAGATCGACCTTATGATGACCGCTTGCAGAATTTCTGCCCAAGCTTTGCAAATAGCGGGAAAGGCAGTCGAGCCTGGCGTTACGACTGCCGAGATAGACGGGATTGTCCGCAAATTTATTGAGGACAGCGGCGCAAAACCCACGTTTTTAGGCTATGACGGATTTCCGGCAAGTGCGTGTATTTCTATAAACTGCGAGGTTATTCACGGAATTCCCGATAAAAACCGTATTATTCAGTCAGGCGATTTAGTAAGCATCGACCTCGGCGCCTGCATAAACGGTTATACCGGAGATACTGCCGCCACTTTTGCCGCCGGAGATATTTCGGCAGAGGCAAAGCGGCTGAAGGACACTACCGAAGAAAGCCTTTATCAGGGCGTCAAAGCGGCGGTTTCCGGCGGCAGGCTCGGCGATATCGGGTACGCCATACAAAGCTTCTGTGAAAAACGCGGTTACTCGGTAGTCAGGGAGTTTACCGGACACGGCGTAGGCGCAAGTCTTCACGAAGACCCGCCGGTTCCCAATTTCGGCGTCCCGGGGAGGGGCGCAAGGCTTACACCCGGTATGACCCTCGCTATAGAGCCGATGGTAAACGTCGGCACGGCGGCTGTAAAAAAACAGTCTAACGGCTGGACAATCGTTACTGCGGACGGAAAGCTGTCTGCGCACTTTGAGCACACGGTCGCCATAACATCAGGCGGTACGGTCATTATGACCGAATGCGGGTGACGGTTATGGAGATAAAAACAGGCGCGGTGGTTATCTCAAAGGCCGGAAGGGACAAAGGCAGGTTGATGGCTGTTTTATGCGTTTCAGGCGGGCGCGTTATGGTGATAGACGGCAAGGAGCGTCCGGTTGAACGCCCCAAGCCCAAGAATATAAAACATATCGCTTTGACAAGGTATGAGGTAACGCGATACGATATGGAAGCGAACGGCAGGCTGAAAAAGGCATTATTTTTACTGAGCGGCAAAACTCAGGGAAGCGGGGAGGAAGCAGAGCGATGTCAAAACAGGATATGATTGAAATCGAGGGTACGGTAGTAGAGGCTTTGCCTAACGCGACATTTCAGGTAGAGCTTGAAAACGGACACAGGATTTTAGCCCATATCTCCGGTAAGCTCAGGATGAATTTTATACGCATCCTTCCGGGCGATAAGGTTACGGTTGAAATGTCCCCTTACGACCTGACGAGAGGCCGTATCACATGGCGTTCAAAGTGAAAGATTTTTTAGGAGGGCTTTATAATGAAAGTCAAACCTTCTGTCAAGAAAATTTGTGACAAATGCAGAATTATTAAACGCAAGGGCAAAGTCATGGTTATCTGTGAAAATCCCAAGCACAAGCAGCGTCAAGGTTAATTGGCGCAGAACATTATTGGAGGTGCACTGACAAATGGCGCGTATTTCAGGTGTTGACTTACCGAGAGATAAGAGAATAGAAATCGGACTTACCTATATCTTCGGTATCGGACGCAAGACCGCCGATGAAATTTTAAAGGCGACAGGGGTAAATCCTGACAGCAGAGTTAAGGATTTAACCGAGGATGACGTTTCAAAACTGCGTGAATACATTGACCATAACGTAAAGGTCGAAGGTGAATTGCGCCGTGCGACGGCGTTTGATATTAAAAGGCTTGTTGAAATAGGCTGCTATCGCGGCGTGCGTCACCGTAAGGGGCTCCCCGTAAGAGGGCAGCGTTCCAAGACGAACGCCCGTACCCGCAAGGGTCCTAAAAAGACGATAGCCAACAAGAAGAAATAAGCCGAAGGAGGTTAATCGAATGGCTACAAAAGGCTCCGCAAAAAAAGGCGCGGCTTCTCACAGGCGCCGCGAGCGTAAAAACATTGATAAAGGCGCGGCTCACATCCAATCCACCTTCAACAATACGATTGTGACGATTACCGACACGCAGGGCAACGCGATTTCATGGGCGAGCGCCGGTGAAATGGGTTTTCGGGGTTCGAGAAAATCAACCCCGTATGCCGCTCAGACCGCGGCGGAAACAGCCGCAAAAATCGCCATTGACCACGGACTGAAAACCGTAGAGGTGTATGTCAAGGGTCCCGGTTCGGGACGAGAAGCGGCTATTAGGGCGCTGCAGCTTGCGGGTCTTGAGGTTACGATGATAAAAGACGTGACCCCTATTCCCCACAACGGCTGCCGTCCGCCCAAAAGAAGACGCGTATAAAAATTGGAGGTGTAACGCATAATGGCAAGATATACCGACGCAGTATGTAAGCTTTGCCGCCGCGAAGGGCAAAAATTGTTTCTCAAAGGCAGCAGATGCTATACGAATAAGTGCGCGATAGAGCGCCGCTCATATGCTCCCGGGCAGCATGGTCAAAGCCGTAAGAAGGTTTCTGAATACGGTATGCAGCTTCGCGAAAAGCAAAAGGCGAAACGCTACTACGGAATACTTGAAAAGCAATTCCACAAATATTTTCTAATGGCGGAGAGGCGCCGCGGTGTAACGGGTGAAAGTCTGCTTCAAATCTGCGAAAGCCGTTTTGATAACGTCATTTATCTTCTCGGCTGGGCAAGCTCGCGCGCGCAGGCAAGGCAGCTTGTTACCAGAGGACACTTTGAGATAAATGGCAAAAAGGTTGATATTCCGTCATACCTTGTCAAGGCGGGCGACGTTATAACCGTGAGAGCCGCCGCGGCGGAGACCGACGGAATAAAGGAGATTATCGAAGTTAACGGCGGGCGTCCCGTTCCCCAATGGCTCAGCCTTGAAATCGAAGCGAAAGAGGCAAAAGTTTTGAATTTGCCCGTGCGCGACCAAATTGACGCGCCGGTCAGCGAGCAGCTTATCGTTGAGCTGTACTCCAAATAAAACTTCCTTCGAGTTAATTTTGGCAATTCTTACACACAGGAAACTGTGCAATATAAGGAGGGTTTTGAATGATAGGTATTGAGAAGCCCAGAATTGAATATATCGATTCGGGCGAAAACTCGGGTGAATACGGAAAATTCGTTGTAGAACCGCTCGAAAGAGGCTTCGGCACCACTCTCGGAAACAGCCTGCGCCGGGTTCTTCTGTCCTCGCTGCCGGGGTACGCTGTCACATCTGTGAAGATAGATAATATTCTTCATGAGTTTTCGACCATTCCTAACGTTAAGGAAGACGTAACGGAAATCGTTTTGAACCTTAAGGGCGTAATCCTTAAAATTCACGGAGACGGTCAGAAGATTATGTATATAGAGGCAAACGGACCCGGAGAAGTAACCGCAGGAGATATTAAGACGGATTCCGAGGTGGAAATACTCAATCCGGACCATCATATTGCGATGCTCGACGAAGGCGCGCATATTCAGATGGAGCTTACCGCCGACAAGGGCAGGGGTTATGTATCAGCCGAGCGCAACAAGCAGCTTATGGATCCCGTTATCGGCGTAATTGCGATTGATTCTATATATACACCTGTGTTAAAGGTCAATTATACGGTTGAGAACACCCGCGTGGGTCAGATAACCGACTATGATAAGCTCACCCTTGAAATACAGACAAACGGTACGATTTCAGCAAGTGAGGGCGTCTCTTTGGGCGCAAAGATTTTAACCGAGCATCTCAATCTCTTCGTAGACCTCTCCGATGAGGCTTCAAATACGGAGGTTATGGTTGTTAAAAGCGAAAGCGGCAAGGAAAAAATCCTTGAAATGACTATTGAAGAGTTAGATCTTTCCGTCAGGTCGTTTAACTGCCTGAAAAGAGCCAGTATCAATACGGTCGAGGACCTGATAAATAGAACCGAAGAGGATATGATGAAGGTCAGGAATTTGGGGCGCAAATCTCTTGACGAAGTCGTCACAAAGCTCGCCTCTCTCGGATTTACCCTGAGAAACGAGGACGAATAACAGTCCGTATTTAGGCAAAGGAGTGAGATAATATGCCCGGAACCAGAAAGCTTGGCAGAGCGACTGACGTTCGCAGCGCGATGCTTCGTAATATGGTAACTTCCCTTTTGGAAAACGGTAAGATGGAAACGACGGTCACGAGAGCCAAAGAGGTTCGCGCAATGACCGAGAAGATGATTACCATCGCGAAAAACGACAATCTGAATAATAAAAGAAAGGCGTTTGCTTATATTACAAAGGAGTCTGTCGTCAAAAAGCTTTTTGACGAAATCGCTCCCAAGTATAAGGACGTCAGCGGCGGATACTGCCGGATTACGATGACAGTCCCGCGCCGCGGCGACGCCGCCGAAATGTGCGTTTTGGAGCTTATCTGAAACCGTTTTTTTGCCCTCCTTTTGGGAGGGCTTTTTTGTTTTACCGGGGGCATAGCGGTTCTCTTAAAAGAGATTATTTTTTTACAAAAGATAACACATAAAATATCTGAAAACTCTTTTATTTTTTTCTTTTTAGTGGTATACTACAAAAAGGAGTTTAAAGCTTTCAGATGAAAGGGTGTCGAATTGTGGAAAAATTCGTCATTCACGGCGGTAAGCGGCTTCGCGGGGAAATAAACATAAGCGGAGCGAAAAACGCCGCGTTGGCAATTATTCCGGCTGTCGTTCTTTGCGAGGACGTATGCAGGATTGAAAATATACCGGATATCAGCGACGTTAATACGATGATAAGGATTTTAAAGCATATTGGCGCGCGCACGCGTTTTATAAAACGCGATGTTTTAGAAATAGATACAAAAAACGTAAAAGCGATGATAACAGTCCCCGACGATATGACGCAGAAGCTTAGGGCGTCCTATTATCTTTTAGGCGCGCTGCTCGGAAGGTTCGGATGCGCGAGCGTTGCCATGCCGGGCGGCTGTTTTTTCGGCGTCCGGCCTATTGACCAGCACGTCAGAGGATTTGAGCTTTTAGGAGCGGATATAACCACAAAAGGAGCGGTAATATCCGCGTCGGCGGCAAATCTTGTGGGCGCCTCGGTTTATATGGATAACGTATCTGTGGGAGCTACAATGAACGTGATGCTCGCCTCGGTTAAGGCAAGCGGTCTAACGGTTATTGAAAACGCAGCCAAGGAGCCTCATATCGTCGATCTCGCCAACTTTTTGAACTCAATGGGCGCCGATGTGAGAGGCGCGGGTACGGACGTAATAAAAATCAGAGGCGTTTCCGCGCTTCACGGATGTACTTATTCGATTATTCCCGACCAGATAGAGGCGGGAACATATATGGCGGCAGCGGCGGCGGCGGGAGGAGAAGTCACCGTAAAAAACGTAATACCCAAGCATCTTGAATCGATAACTGTCAAGCTTGTCGAAAGCGGTATTGAGGTAACGGAGGACGACGACGCCGTAACGGTCAAGTCGGACGGTTCGCGTCCTAACAAGTGTATAGTTAAAACTATGCCGCACCCCGGATTTCCGACGGATATGCAGCCTCAAATGGCAGTGCTTCTCTCAGTCGCGGACGGAACGAGCTATATTTCCGAAAGTGTCTGGGACAACCGTTTTATGTATGTAGAGCAGTTAAGGCGTATGGGCGCAAAAATACAGGTGGACGGTAAGACCGCCACCATCGAGGGAGTGGAGTATCTATCCGGCGCCCCCGTAAAGGCGGACGATTTAAGGGCGGGAGCCGCTATGGTAATAGCGGGGCTTCTCGCCAAAGGCGAAACGGTTATCGACAATGTTCATTATATAGAACGCGGATACGAAAATATGGTCGAAAAGCTGACCGCCGTCGGCGCTGATATCACGAGGGTTTCGGTCGAAGCGGACGAAGAGCGGATAGTAGCGGGAGTCGTATAGGTTTTTTAGATTATAATTTGGAGGAAACACGTTATGGCACGTTTTTGCCCGCTGTTCAGTTCGAGCGGCGGCAACTGTGTTTACATAGGCACGGGCGGCAGCGGCATACTTATTGATATCGGCAGGAGCGCCCGTCAGACAGAAAAGGCGCTGTCGGCCATAGGTGTAGACCCGCGTTCGGTTTCGGCTGTTTTTTTGACGCATGAACACACCGACCACATAGCCGGACTGGAAGTATTTACAAAAAAGTACAAGCCGCCGGTATACTCGTCGGCGGGAACGCTCGTTTCGCTGAAACAGCAAGGGAAGCTGAAAAGCGGGCAGATTTCGCTGACCGTCGATTTTTCGGGTACGGATGTCTCGGATATGCGCGTCACGCCTTTTCGCACTTCGCATGACGCCGCCGACCCTTTGGGATATACGGTGGATTTGCCCGACGGCAGAAAAATCGGAATTGTAACGGACACGGGCTGTATTTCATACGATATTCTATCGGCGATTACGGGCTGTGACCTTATATACATTGAGTCAAATCATGATATCGGAATGCTCAAAACGGGTTCTTATCCGTATCATTTAAAAAAACGCATCCTCTCCGAATTCGGGCATCTCTCGAACGACGACTGCGACAACGCCCTCACGAAGCTTATCAACAAGGGGACGACAAGGTTCGTTTTGGCGCACCTGAGCCGCGAGAACAATCATCCCTCGTTAGCGTTTGAAAGCGCGCAGTCCGCCCTGCTTCAAATGGGGGCGAGGATAAACAGGGATTATCTGTTGTCCGTCGCCGAGCCGGACAACAGCCGCGAAGCTTTAATTTTATAATCGTTATAAAACCGCACCGCGCCGAACCGGCGCGGTACGCTGTTTTAAAAATTTTCATAAATATATAAGTTTTGTTAATTGTTCCTCTTTGTTGACAGCAAAAAAGCTCTGTGATAAACTGTATATATCGAAAGCTCGCGAAAAACGTCGGACGGTGATGATATGAAACGGACGGTACATACGAGGATTGTTTCCTTAACAATGTGCGCCGCCTTGCTTTTCGGATACATATTTTATTTTCAGGCTGTATACGGTCAGGCTTCGGTCGCAACCGGCACGGTCTCGCCCGGCGTGACCTCATATCTGAATGTGAGGACGGGTCCGGGTACCGATAACGCGATACTAAAAGATAAAAACAGCAAGAACGTGTACCTTACGGCGGGGCAGACCGTAACCATACAAAGCACCCATAACAGTACGGATGGCGGTGCGCAGAAATGGTATAAGGTCACGTTTGTATTCAGCGGTCAAACGCTCACCGGTTACGTCCGTTCGGATTATATAATCGTTGATACCACACCTGTCGAGAGTGAGCTTTCCGTTGATTTTGAAGAGTCCATAAAGGATTTTCCCGACAGCTACAAACCGTATCTGCGCGCGCTGCATCTGTCGCGTCCGAATTGGGTGTTCAAGGCGCTTAAAACAAATCTTAACTGGAACACGGTAGTGCAGAATGAAACCGTTCTCGGCAGAAGCTTGACGAGCTCTAAAATCTTGTCGTATCGCTCCACAATGAAGGGCGCTTACGATTGGAGTAAGGACGAATATATTATGCAAGACGGCGGCGGATGGTACCAAGCGGCGGACGACGTTGTGAGGTATTACCTTGACCCGAGGAATTTTCTTGACGAAAAAAATATATTCCAGTTTGAGCTGCTTTCTTTCGACTCTAAGGTGCAGAATAAAAGCGGCGTAGAAACAATGCTCTCCGGCACATTTATGGACAATAAAAAGATAAGCAACGGCTCGTCGCAGATTACGTATTCACAAGCGTTTATGGACGCCGCCTCACAGTCTCAGGCAAGCCCCTATCATCTTACCTCGCGTGTAATACAAGAGGTTGGAAGACAGGGCTCTTCATCTGTCAGCGGAACTTATAAAGGGTACGAGGGTATTTATAATTTTTATAATATAGGGGCGTCAAGCGGCTCAAATCCAATAGAAAAAGGACTGAAATTTGCTAAAACGGGCGGCAGTATGCCTGACGCTAATAAAACAAAATATCTGATACCGTGGGACAGTCAATACAAATCAATAGTGGGCGGAGCTAAATGGATAGCCTCTACTTATATAAATATAGGTCAAAATACACTGTATCTGCAAAAATTCGATGTGGACAACAGCGATGGTCAGCTTTATTGGCATCAATATATGACGAATGTCGGCGCGGCGGTATCAGAGGCGGGCACAATGTACTCTACTTATAAGGACATGGGGATACTAAGCGGCTCAATATTGTTCTCTATTCCTGTGTTCAACAATATGCCCGCCCAGAAATGCGCCTTACCCGAGGCGAAGGGCAATCCCAACAACCTCTTAAAAACATTATCGGTTACGAGTTATAGCATAACACCCTCGTTTGAGATAGAGTCTGACACAGCTACTTATTATCTTATACTTGACGGCAGCATAAAAAATATTACGGTAAACGCCGCGGCGGTAAACTCTCTTGCCTCGGTTAGCGGCAACACGGGTAATGTTGCGATTTCGGATGGCGTTAATAACCTAAAAATCAACGTTAAGGCACAAAACGGAGACATAAAGACGTATAACCTTGTGGTAGTATTAAATAAGAGCGACTTTAAGCCGGGTGACGAGATAACGACGACAAACCCGTCCACAACGGCTCCGTCCGCGACAAACCCGTCCACAACGGCTCCGTCCACGACAAAACCGTCCACAACGGTTCCGTCCACAACGGCTCCGTCCACGACAAAACCGCAAGGCTCCGCGGGATATAAGACAAGCTATACGCTCAAAGACGGCAGGATAACAGGGGTAAATCCGCATACATCCCCCTCGAAGCTGATAAGCAACCTCGGGCTTTACGGCGGCGCTGCGGCTTCACTTAAAAATTCTAAGGGCGCAAATAAAACGTCCGGCTATGTCGGTACGGGAGATAAGCTTACCGTTACGGTGAATGGGAAAAGCAGTACATATACCGTTGTTATAAGGGGGGATACGGACGGAGACGGTGAAATAACCGCCGTAGACCTTTTAATGGTCAGAAAAAATATTTTAGGGCTTTATAAATTATCGGGTGAATATGCGGCGGCGGCAGATACTGACAGGGGTTCAAAGGTTGACGCCGTAGACCTTTTAATGATACGAAAGCACATTCTTAAAACATATACGATAGAACAAAAATAAACAACCCGCTTTGGAAAGGCAAGGAATGAAAATGAAAAAAGCAGCAGCACTTATTTTGATTGCTTTGTTAGGCGTCAGCCTTTTGGCGCCTGTTGCGTTCGCCGCGTCGGCGAAAGCTTCAATGGTACTGTCAAGCCCGTCCGTAACCGTCGGAAACACCGTCAAGGTAACGGTAAAATATACGGCGGACGAGGCTATCGGCACATGGGACTTTAAGCTGAATTACAATAAAGAATATTTAGAATATGTAAGCGGCGCCGACAGCGGCGGCGGCGGGGTATTGAACTTTTGCAGCTGGAGCGAAAGTGAAAACCAAAAAACAATCTCTCAGACCGTTATATTTAAAACACTGAAAGTCGGAAGCACAAAAGTATCAACAAGCACATCGGCAATCGTTTCAAACGTCTCTATTTCAAAAATGAGCGCGTCCGAGGCGTCGGCGAATATAACGATTAATGCGAAGCCGGAAGCTTCGGCAAACGCCAATTTAAGCTCTCTGAAAATTTCTCCCGGCACGCTCAGTCCCGCATTTTCGCCCTCTGTTACGGAATATACCGCGCTCGTTGACTATTCGGCGGACAATATAGCCGTCAGCGCGTCAACGGCGGACCCGGCGGCGACAAAAACCCTTTCGTCAACGGCTCTAAAAGTTGGAGAGAATAAAATTACGGTCACGGTTACGGCGGAGTCGGGCGCGAAAAAAACATATACGATAACCGTGACGCGTTCAGCGTCCGCCCTTGCGGACGTCGCCGTCACAATTGGCGCCGTAACATACAGTGTCGTATATGAAAAGGAAGAGCTGAAAGCGCCCGAGGGCTTTACTGAAACCAAGGTCAAATATAAAAACGACAGTATTCCGGCGTTTCAGGCTCCGCAAAACCTGTTCAAGCTCGTCTGCCTTTCAAGCCCCTCAAACGAAAAGCTCTGGTTTATGTATGACGAAGCCTCATCGGTTTTCACAAAATATATAAGCGTTGTTCCGGCAAGCAAAAGCTATATCCTCCTTGATATGCCGCAGGGCGAAGCTGCTCCCAAGGGGTATGAGCTCAGGAATGTCGCCGTAAACGGTAAAGACTTTGTATACGCGTTTATTAATGTTGAGAACGAGGCGGACAAGGTTCTGATTGTATACGCTATGACGCTTGACGGGAAAAAGGGGCTTTATCTGTACGATACCGAGGAAAAGACCTTTATGAGGTCCGGCGTTTCGCCCGACTCTCAGGTAAACGCCGCGGCTGACGATATGGCGGACAGCTATGAGGTTCTCTCGTCAAAGCTTGCCGAGTCGCAAAAAGACCTTAGGCTTTCACAGGTTTTTATGCTCGTTATATCAGCGCTGTTCGCCGTGCTTATTGCGCTGTCCGCCGCGTATATCATTAAGGACAGGAAATCAAAAAAAGAAGAACAGATATAAGGGCGCAAAGTAAAAAACGCCGTCCAAAGCGGACGGCATTTTGCTTTAATTATCGCGGTTCGCCGTTTGCTTTTCTGCTTTCTTCGGCTCTTTTGGCGATTTCGTGGCTCGGCAGAGTGGCTTCAATGGTTGTAAGGTCATTTTCGTTCAACGCTTCGCCGTTTACGAGCCTTACAAAGCTTTTTATAAGGCGCAAATCGCCCTCTATATGTCCGCCGAACTTAATGCCTTTGATGCGGATTTTCCTTGTCGGCTGACCGAAAACGGCTAATTTAAGGCTGTTGCCGTAGCCTATCAGCTCGCCTTTTGTTCCGATTATATGGCACTCCCTAAACATTTTGTTTGAAAAAGCGTTCATCAGCAAAGTGGCGTTTACGCCGTTTTCAAAGCTGATATTTACCGTCTGAATGTCACAGACGTTGTTGCCGCTTTGAAATACGCATTTTCCGTAATCGCCGTTTTTAAGCGCTTCATAAATATCCTTTTTAGAGCTGTTCGTTTTTCCGGTTAATGTGCGCTTGAGGTATTTTATAAACTTTGCTTTCCAGAACGGGTCTTTAATATAGAGGTTTTCCGCGTTGTACGGGCACGAGTTTTTGACTTTACAGTCGTTAAGACATCTGCCCGCCGCGCCTTGCGGAGTATGTTCACTGTTAAAATAGTACAGACCGCCTACGGAGCTTACGATTTTTGCCTTGCTGTTTGCGTACCACTGTATCAAGTCGAGGTCGTGGCAGCACTTCGCGAGTATGGAAGGGGTGGACGCCTCCGCGCTTTTCCAGTTTCCCCTTACAAACGAGTGAGCAAAGTGGAAATACCCGACGTTTTCAGTGTGGTTAATTGCGACCATATCGCCCAGGACGCCGCTTCTTATTATCTCCTTAATTTTGCCGAAGTAGTTTGAATAGCGAAGCACATGGCACACAATCAGCTTTGCGCCGTGTTTTTCGGCAAGCTCGCGAAGCTCAAGGCACTCGTCATAATTGCCCGACACAGGCTTTTCGAGCAGAATAAACCTGTATCCTGTATTTATGGCGTCTCTCGCTATTCGGTAATGGCTCTCGTCCTGTGTTGTGATAATAAGCGCGTCGGACAGGACGCCTTTTTTGAAAAACTCTTGCGCGCTTAAAAAACGTCTGTCCCCGGGGATGCCGTATTTCGGCGCGACGTCGTCGAGCGCCTGCTGTCTGATATCGCAGACAGCGGTTATTTTCATTTTTTTACTGTGGAAACGGCGTATAAACAGCATGTACTCCGTCCCTCTGTTGCCCAGTCCTATGACCGATACGGTTTTCATAATTATTACCTTCCTTAAATAAAGATTGATTTTTTGCCGTGTTTCGTATATTATTATTGAAAAGGAGTGTTGTTATGTCTAATAATAAAACCAAGGCTGCAGCGGCGGAAAGCTCTCTGTCTAAACGCACGCTTTGGACGTATACCCTCGGCGGTATCGGCAGGGATATGTCTTACACGCTGTACAGTATGTTTCTCCTGTCATTTATCCTTTATACAAAGGAGCTGACAAACCCGCAGTTTGCGGCAATCAGCGTAATTATGATCATATGCCGCGCGTGGGACGCCGTTAACGACCCGGTCATGGGCGGAATTATCGAGAACACGAAATCAAAATGGGGGAAATTTAAGCCGTGGATTTTGCTGGGCGTGCTGACAAACTCCGTTGTTCTTGTCGCCCTGTTCTCGGCTCCCGTATACGGTTGGGGCTTCGTCGTGTTCTTCGCCTTTATGTACCTTATCTGGGACATCACCTTTACAATGAACGACATAGGATACTGGTCGATGCTGCCCTCGCTGACGAGCAATATGCGGGACAGAAACAAGCTTACTTCTCTGGCTAACCTGTTTGCGGGACTCGGCGGAATTCTCTCCGTCGCGCTTATTCCGATATTTACCGCCGGTGAATATACTATTGGCGGCAATGCGCTTACGGCTTATTCGGTCGTCACGATTGTGATCGCGGTTTGCTTTATCGGCTGCCAGGTTATGACGGTAGCAGGCGTACAGGAAAAACACAAGAATGTGAAGTCTGAGGAGTCCATGGGCATACGGCAGATGATACAGGTTATCGTAAAGAACGACCAGCTTTTATGGGTTGCCCTTGTTCTGTTCCTTTACAGCCTCGGCAGCGGCATCATTACGGGAATAGGCACTAACTACATCTATTTTCAATACGGTTATAACGGTATGTACGTAACGCAGTTCGTCGTGGTGTTCGGCGCGGCGACAGGGCTTGTAATGATACTGTTCCCGACATTGAGCGCCAAATTCTCGCGCCGGACTCTTATAGCCGCGGCTACGGCGATGATTGTATTCGGCTATATAGGAATATTCCTGTTAGCGTTTGTCACGCTAAGCTTTTACGTTCTTTGCGCGGCGGGGCTTGTCGTCGGTATAGGTCAGGGCATATTCTATATGGTAATAACCATCAACATAGCGAATACAGTCGAGTATAACGAGTGGAAGACGGGTAAACGCAACGAAGGTCTGATTTTTTCTATCCGTCCGTTTACGACAAAGCTCGGAAGTGCGATACAGCAGTTAGTCGTTATGATAGTATACCTCGCGCTTAACGTTATGCAGACTACAAACGCGATTTCCGAGGCGGAGAAGAACGCGAAGCTCAACCCCGAAATTTTTACCGAAACCGCGAAGCTCAAAGTTATTGAGGAAGCCATAGCGCTGGTTCCCGCCGATACGACTGTGTATATGCGCGCCGCTATGACGTTTATTCCGGTTGTTCTGCTGCTGGGCGCGTTTTTTGTGCTTCGTAAAAAATGCACAATCGACGAGGAAAAATACGCGCAGATGATTGAGGAAATTGAAAGGACCAAACAGGAGGAGCAAAGTTAAAGCAGATTTTCAAACCACAGCTCACGCTCTGGGATAGGGGACGGCTCTTTTAGAAGGCTTTCACAACCCTTTGTTTCGACTATTTTTTTCAGATTTTCCTCACGGCGGTAAACGCCTGCCGTGAGGATTTCCTGTTTTTTACACACAATCGCGCCGCCTTGCGAGCCTTGCTCCCTTGCAGAGGTTAAAGCCGCCGAAAGCACGCGGCAGGCGCAAAGCAGCGTGTCACGCGTTTTAAGGTATGCGAGAAACGTGCCGTCTTGCGCGGACACCTTTTCAAAGTAACTTTCCGCAAGAGGAAGAAGCTCCTTGTAAAGCGCTTCCATTTCAGCGGTATCACGGACAAGGCTTACAGAGCGCGACATTCTTTTTTTTATTTCGCCGAGCAGCTTTGTATGATTGACGCCGTTGTTCCGCCTTGCGTTTATAAGGCTTGCGGACAGCTCAGAAACGGTTTTGTCATCGGAAATAATAATACCCTCGGAACGCTTTGAAACGCGCACAGCGGCTCTCAGAGCGCCAACCTGGGTCGAATTTAGCGCGCTGCCGCCCGGGCGGTACGCGCCGAATACGCCCGCCGCTTCACCTATGGCGAAAAGCCCGTTGACACAGGTTTCGTAATCGGCGTTTACAGCCGCGCCGCCGTTCTGGTGCTGGGCGCATACGTCGATTTTCAACAAATCCTTTGTTAAATCAATATTGTGGGACAAAAAGAGCTGATACGCCTTCTCGTTAATAGCGCGAAGGCGTTTTACCGGCGTGTCAAAAAGCGCTTTACAGTTTTTAAGGTATGAAACGCATTCGGCACAAAGAGCGCCGAAGCCGTTTTCAAGTCCCGACGGGTTTTGAGTATAATCGAGATAAACCGTATTCCCCAAAACCTCCGTCTCATAAAAAACCGCCGCGTCTATGTACGAGGAGCCGTTCAGCTTATTGACGTCAAACGGCCATTGATAGCCTTTTAGAAAAACCCTGTTTAAAGCGTCCGCGCTGTTTGTGATGTATTTCGGCAGCAGCTCGGCGACGTTTTTGTCCTTGTCAATCGACACGTACCGCGGCAGAGCCTGCTGGTAGGAGCCGGACAAATTCCATTTGATATCGGTTGAGGCGATGCCGTACTGCCAGCAGTTCATATTGTGAAGCGTCGCCCCCGCTTCACACAGCAGCCCCATACCGCCCCATTGTGAATTGGGGAACACGTTTTTTTCATAGAGAGAAGCCTCGCCGCCCGTCGCGAGGACGACGTTTTCAGCGTCGATTTTAACAAGCTCGTCTGTGCGCGTGTCAATAAAGACAGCGCCGAGAACCGTGTTATTTTCGATTATAAGCTTTACGGCTCTTAAATAATTGAATATCTCAATATTCTGCCTTTTAACCTCGGCGTGCAGGATTTCAGTCATATATTTTGAAGTCAGCGGACCGCAGGATACGGCTCTGCGGCGCGTATCGTGATCCGTCATATAGCCTATGTACTCCCCGTATTCGTTTGTCGGGAATTTTACGCCCAACTCGCAAAGATACAAAAACGCCCGCGCGCTGCCGGCAGCCTCCGTAAGGGCAAGCTCGCCGTTTATGCCGCCGCCCTCGTAAAAATCCGAGGCGAGCCGCGTGACGCTGTCCTGTGAGTCGCCGCCTATTGAAAGCTTGTAATAGGTTTGCTTGTCGCTTCCCGTATTTCGGGAGGTGCCGCCGTTAATGTCCTCGGTCATGACGGCTATTCTCCCCGCGGTAAGGGGTCCGAGCCTCGCGGCGCAGGCAAGTCCCGCACAGCCGCTGCCTATAATTATAGCCTTGTACAAAACGCTCACAACCTTCTTATAGAAAATCCGCCGTCGCAGTTTATAACCTGTCCCGTGGCAAAATCGAGCTTGCCGGAAACGAGGGCGCTCACACAGTCGGCGACGTCTTGCGGTACTCCCATTCGCTTTATCGGCGTAAGACCACCGTCTATCAGCTTTTCGTATTTATCCTTTACGCGTTCGGTCATATCGGTCAAAATTATTCCGGGTCGTACCTCAAACACGGGTATCGAATACTGTGCGAGCCTGTCCGCAAACAAAAGGGTCACCATTGAAACGCCCGCCTTTGATACGCAGTACTCGCCCCTGTTTACCGAGGACGTATAAGCCGAAATTGAGGATATGTTTATAATTCTCGGCTCATAATCGGGCAGGGTACTCTTTAATTGCGCCATCTTAGCGGCGGCGCTCTGGCACATAAAAAACGTGCCTTTAAGATTTGTTCCGATTACGAAATCAAAGCTTTCCTCTGTCGTAAATAGAATATCCACACGCTCTTTGGGCGCGACTCCCGCGTTATTTACGAGTACGTCGAGCCTGCCGTATTTATCAAAAATGAAATCGACCGTCTTTTTGACGGACGCGACGTCACAATTGTCGCATTGGATATAGCTTATTAAGGGGTCTGAGAGATCGGCGCTTTCACCCCTGCCCGTCACTGTAACGGCGTAGCCCTCGCGAAGCAGCGTTTGCGCGACGGCTGCGCCTATGCCTTTTCTGCCGCCCGTAACCAAAGCTGTTTTAAGCATTTTTCATCACCTTTTCCCTATAAATCGGCATATAGACCTCTTTGTCCCTGACGGCGCAGCCGGCGACCGCGCCCGCGCGCATCAGCTCGGAGCATTTGCCGCAGGCTATACAGCACTTTTTGGGGTTCATCGCGCCCTTGCCGGTTATATCCCTTGCGAAATCGGGATACGCGAACGCCTCCCTGCCGAAGCCCGCCATTTCGCATACGCCGCTTTTAACGGCTCCCGCGGCGAGAAACGGGGCGCTTTCGCGAAGATACGAAAAGCCCGAGGCGATAACGGTTAAGTCCGGAGCGCTTTTATGTACCATTTTGGTCAAATTCATCATCCGCGCGACTCCAAAAAGGGGTTCCTCGGGCGGCGCATAGGGACCGCCGTCGAACGGGCGGTTGACGTGCGGATTGACATAAGGGTTGCCCATCGTTATATTAAGGAGCTTTATTTTTAATTCGTTATACAGAATGTCAGCGAGCCTTTCGGGTTCAAAGGTGTCGGGCGACAGCGAGCCGTCTGTTTTTACCCCGAAGCCGTAAGGGTAGGGGAAGCCGTCGTAAATATTTAACCTGCTCGTAACGATAAAGTCCCGGGACGTGCTTGCCGCGGCGCTTTTCAGGGCGTTGAGGTACAGCCGCGTCCTGTTTTCAAAGCTCCCGCCGTAAGCGCCCTCCCGCTCAAAGGCAGACAGAAGCTCGCTTAGCAGATAGCGGTGGCAGCACTTAATGTCCGCTCCGTCAAAGCCCGCCCTCTCTGCGAGAGCGGCGGCGGCGCCGAACCTGTCCTCAAGCGATTTCAAATAACCGTCGGACACTGTCCTGTCCTTATCGATGGGTTTATCCTTTTCAAACAGCGGATTGTTATAAGCGATAAGCGGGGCGGGTACGCCCTCGGGCTTCGAATACCTGCCCGAATGCGTGAGCTGGCATATCACCAAAGGCTCAAAGCCGTTTTCTTTAAGTCCCGTTTCCTTGATGTCGCAAACGATCTGCTTAAAACTGTCAAGAGTATTCTCATTTAAGAACAGCTGACGGGGGTTGGCGCGTCCCTCGTTTTGGATTGCCGTAGCCTCAAACCAGATAAGCCCCGCCCCGCCGCGCGCGAAACGGTCATAACGGCGCTTTGTCAGCGTATCGGGTCTGCCGTCGGGCGTACCGTCGCAGCCCTCCATAGGCTGAACACAAAGGCGGTTAAAAGCCGTTTTCCCGCCGAAAGCAATCCTTTGACAAAGGATAGCCAATTCGTCCGACAACGGCAGAAAAATGTTTTTTTCCGAAAGGCTCTTGGTAAGGTCAAGAAAATTCATATAAACGCCGCCTCAACAAATGCTTTATATTAATCATACCACAAAAGGCTGAAAAAGCAACAACGCGAAGCGAAAAACCGCTCCGCGCCATGTTGAAATTAATATTATTTGGAACTTTTTTCTTTGAGCTTTTGCAAGCCTATATACTCGATTACCGCATGTCGTCCGGCTGTGCTTAACGAAAGGACGTCCGATATAAGCCTGCCTGCCGTATATGCTCCTGTTATCTTTTTATTAAGATCATCCATGCCTTCCTTGCAGTCCGTTTTGCCCATAATGTAATCAGTTGAAACTTTATAATAGTCGGACAAGATCACGAGCGCCCGGAGCGGAAGCTCATTTCTACCCGTTTCATATTTAGAATAATGCTGTTGCGTTGTACCGAGTATATTTGCAACATCGGTCTGTTTTAAGTCATTATCTTCACGCAATTCGCGAAGAATTTCTATATGCTTCTTCAAAACAACACCCCTTAAAATGTGATTAAAGAATATCATACATATGAGAAGGTGTATTGACAGCAATTATATACTGATGTATATTTAATAAAAATACACAAAATAATATGTAGGAGCACGGTTAATGAAAAGTTTTGCTTGCGCGTTTACCGGACACCGTCCGGCAAAATTCAGTTTCGGATATGACGAGGAGGACGAAAGGTGCATACGGCTTAAAACGGAGATGGCGCGAAAAATCAAAGAGCTTATCGAGAGCGGAGTAACCGCGTTTTACAGCGGTATGGCTCAGGGGACAGACCAGTGGGGCGCACAGATTGTATTGGATATGAAGCGGAAGTATCCGGATATCCGGCTCATTGCCGTCCTGCCGTGTGACAAGCAGTCCGACAATTGGCCGCGGGATAAGAGGGAGAGGTATTTTAATCTGCTGGCGGAGTGTGACGAAATACTTGTTTTAAATACCTCCTACACACCGCAATGTATGGCGGAGCGTAATCGCTATCTGGTAGATCACGCGGGGGTTTTGCTCGCCGTATATGACGGGGGAGAAACAGGCGGCACGGCTTATACCGTCCGCTGCGCGCGGGAAAGAAAACGGGAGATCATAATTATCCGACCTTAACAAATTCTATGGCAGCTATAAATTAAGATAAAGTTTGCCGCAGAACGTAAAGTTCTGCGGCTTGACTGTTTGACCCGAAGCATCTGGGGAAAACGTTTTTGGGTTTGCGTTTTTCAGCGGTTAAAGGTAAAAGTATATTCATCCGTCAGGAAATAGACAGGATTGTCGAACTGTAAATATAGGCTGCCCCAATCACCTTTTTCGAGCGAAATATACATTTCCTGTGTAACGCCGTTTTCATCCGGCAAAAAGGACCAGGCGGCTCCTTCATTTTTGCCGCTGCGCGTCAGACGCGTTACGCCAAAATTCGCGAGTATTTTATTTTTAGACTTGTTGTCATAGCGGAAAGTCAGCTTCAATTCATCCCCCTGCCCGACGCCGATGATTTCCGCCTCGCGCCTCTGAGCCTCTACGATTGTAACGGTGCAGTCCCGAAACTCAAGCGGTAAATTCAGGGTCAGCGTTTCGCCTTTTTTGGGCAGCCGCAGCCGGATGTTCTGATACTCGTCGCCGCGCATCATTAAAAAAGGAATACGCAGGGTGAAGCTTTGGTCGTCCTTCGTTATAGGGAAAGCAAAATTTGCATTGGGACCCATATAGCCTCCGGGAGTTTCATAGGCTTTGACGCCGCTTTCGGTTTCCAAACGAAGATCCTGTCCGTTAGGGCTGCCCATGCCCACTTCTTTTGTGAAGGAATAGAGAGAATAGTCGCTGTTATTGACGGGAAACAGGGAAACTTCCAGGCGGTCCTCTGAAAACGTCGGCGTCGCCATAATAAGGATTTGATTGTGGATGTCCGTCGCGCCCGGCAGCTCAAAAAGCGAGATTTCCGTGAAAGGGATAAGACTAAAGGAAAGCGTCAGATTATATTTTTCATAGGTAAGGCGGTACGCGGTATCTTCCCGCGGCACGCTGCTTTGCAAATTGAAATGATACACCATTTGCTCTTCCACGCCGTTTGCGCTGACGCCGGTGAAATCCTCGTAGCTCTTCCAGCCGTCGGAGGACTCCCGCGCCGTTTCGTTTACAAAAAGGGTCAGCTTAGGAAGAGTTGTAAAATTTTCCTTTTCCGATTGCTTTTGCCGCAAAAAATCCTCGTGGGTCATATTTTTGCGCCGCAGCGTGAGCGTCACCGTCAGCGTATTGGCGGTGATATAGGCGCTGCCGACGGAAAAAACGGCTTCTTCGTTTTCCGCCGTTACTTTTTCCTGTAATATAAATTTCGGGCGTTCGCTGTTTTCTATAAAGCCGTAATTCGGAACGAAAGAATAGAGGCTGTCTATGGTTTTTGCCAGTCTGTAGGAAATCTCGTCTGCGCCGAATACGGAAAAGCCCGCGCTTGTCACGAGCGCGACCGCCACGGCGACCGCCAGCGTTCGTTTAATAAAAACAGTTTTCCTGTTTTTCGGGCTGTTTTGTTTTGAGAGTACGCGGCGGCTGACATGCCGTTGTTTTTTCCGGCTCAGAGGGACGGGCTTCGCCTGGCGCAAAAGGATTTCCGTTTGCTCCCGGTCTAATGTATTTAGTAATGTATCTATTGAGTTACTCACTTAATTCGCCTCCAAAATGACGCTGTAACTGTTTTTGCTCCCGAAGCTTTTGAATACTTCTTCTAATTCTTTGGTCTACCGTATTTTCTTTCATATGCAAAGCCTTTGCGATTTCTTGGCTTCGCTGATTGTAGTAATATCTGCGGATCAGAATTTCACTGTCCGGGTAGCCCAAGGCGGTGATTTCCCGCACCAGCGCGCTTTTCAGCTGCGCAAGCTCAGCGGCCTGCTCAGGGTTTTCTTCGGACTCCGGCTGCGGCGTATCGCCGTCGTCCAGCGAGACGGTAAAACCCCTGTTTTGGGCTTTCCGGCAGCGGTCAATGGCGCGGCGTTTTGCAGTCAGGGCAAGAAAGCCTTTGAGCGTGCCGTTTTGCAAGTCGACGCTTTCTCTTTTTTTGTATACCTCATACAGCACGTCGCTCGCGCACTCCTCCACGTCCTGCTCGGATAGCAGTCCGCAAAGCCTGCCGCGCACGATGGTATAAACCAGACCGCCGTAAAGTCGGGTCAGTTTTTTAATGCCCGTTTCAGGGTTTGTGTTTAAAAGCGCCAGAAGCTCCGGGTCTGAAAGCAAGGTACCACCCCTTGGATTTATTTTACGCAAGTTTTTTGCGCGAGTGAAAAAAGCCGGCTGTTTATAGTATCGCATAAACCTGAAAAATCTGACAGTCTTTTTAAAAGAATTTATTTATTTCACGAAAAAACACGGGGAATTGCGTGCGAAACACACAATCCCCCTAAAAAAGAGTCTAATTTTACAGGTGTTTTAACCTAACGGTACAAACGTATACCCGTTGCTTTGGGCGTAATCAATAATTCTGCCCAAGGCGGAGGCGTTGTCGGCCGACGCGACGTGAAGCAGCAGCACGCAGCCCGGATGCAGACGGGAGGTGACGGTATCATACGCGTAATCGGCTCCCTTTTGGTTATTAACGTCCCAGTCTGCATATGCCGCCGACCAGAAAACGCTCGTATAACCGAGCGAGCAGACAAGCTCTAAGGAGCTGTCGCTGCACGCGCCCTCGGGAAACCTGAAATACGGCGACGAATAGCCGAAATTCTGCCGCAGATAATCGTCGACCGCTTGCAGCTCCTGTGCCATACGCGTCCTGTTAACCGTCGTAAAATTCGGATGCTTTGATGAGTGATTGCCCACGGTATGCCCTTCGTTAATCATCCTCGCCGCTATTTTCGGGCTGGATTTCAGGTAGGGCAGCGTAACGAAAAACGCCGCGGGCACCTGCTTTTCAAGAAGCGTGTCAAGTATTTTTTCCGTATAGCCGTTTTCGTACCCGCAGTCAAACGTAAGATATATTACCCTCTCGCCGCTCGTGTCGAGCGTCAGCGCGCCGTACTTTTCGTAATACTGCTGGTTTTCGATTGATATCCTGTGCGGTTCTCCGTTTTTGGACACCCCGAAGGAGTGGTTTCTCGCCGCCGTACTAAGCCCCTTCGCGTTTTCGGGGTCAGAGACCCTAAACTCCCTGACAGGCAATGGTTCAAGCCCCGTGCAGGTGGAGGAGGTTCCCGTCTTTTCGCCGTAAAGCGAGTTTTTGTTCAAGGGGATAGCGCCCGCCGTTATCGGTTTTACAAAGGGCGTTGTGGAACCCGTATCGCTTTCATCGGGCGCCGGCGTGTCGGGAAGGGTAGCAGTGTCGGCAACAGACTCTGTAACCGAAAAGCTTGTGTCTGTATTTGACGGTTCGTTTGCGCCGCCGGAGTTTTTTTCGCATCCGCAAAGAAACGCCGCGCAAAGGAACGGCATAGCAAAAATAATTCGTTTCATGCTCTATTTAGAGCCGGGTATATTGTCGAGTATATTGCCGACGGCGTTTATGGCTTTATTCGCGGTTTTCTTGACCTTTTTTTTCATCGTCTTTCTCTTACCCGCTTTTGATATCGCCGCCGCCGTTCCTATCGCCATCGCGGCGCCCACGCCGTAGATAATGGGCATTGCCTTTTTATTCACAAAATCATTCCTTTCATATTTTATGATTATGTTTACCTGAAAAAGCGAAACTATAACGCAAACCGAAAAAAACTTGCAAATCAAAACCGTTTTGATATAATAACCAAAGGACATTTAGGAGATGTATATATGGACGTTCAGAAAAGACTTGCCGCCATCAACGATATTTCGGGCTTCGGGAAATGCTCGTTAACAGTCGCGCTGCCGGTGATATCGGCATGCGGTATTGAGACGGTCTGCCTTCCCACCGCCGTTTTATCGACGCATACGGGCGGTTTTTCGGGCTACACATATCGCGACCTGACGGCGGATATGGTTCCCGTTATGACGCATTGGAAATCATTGAATTTGACCTTTGACGCGGTTTACAGCGGATTTTTGGGCTCAAGGGAGCAAATAGAAATCGTTAAAAAATTTATAGATATGTTCAGGGGCTCCAAAACGGTTGTTATCGCAGACCCGTCTATGGCGGACAACGGGAAAATGTACCCCGTTTTTGATATGGATTTTGCGAAAGAGATGACGGGACTTTGCGCTAAGGCGGATATAATCCTGCCCAATATCACCGAGGCGGCGTTTATGACGGGCGGGGAATATATTGACGGCGTTCAGACAAAGCAATATGTGAACAGCCTATTGGACAAGCTGCTCTCAACAGGCGCGGGCTGCGTCGTTCTCACGGGCGTATCCTTTGAGCAGGACAAGCTCGGAATAGCCTGTAAAAGCAAAACGGACAGCGAGCCGAGGTGCTATTTTTCACGCCGGCTGACAGGCGTTTATCACGGCACGGGCGACGTGTTCGCAAGCGCGTTTTCAGGCGCGCTGCTTAACGGATTTTCCGTTTTTGACGCCTCGAAAGTTGCGGCGGATTATGTCTGCGACTGTATAAAGCGCACGCAAGAAGCGGACAGGGACGTGCGTTACGGCGTCGATTTTGAAAGAGGCATTCCGTTTCTGCTCGGAGAGCTTGGGTTATGAGCGCAATAAATATTGTGCTTGTAGAGCCTGAGATACCGCAGAACACGGGCAATATAGCGAGGACGTGCGCCGCGACGGGCGCAAGGCTGCATCTTGTGGGACCTATGGGCTTTAAGGTTGACGACAAAAAGCTGAAAAGAGCGGGACTCGACTATTGGTACCTTCTCGACATAACCTATTATCAGTCAACGGAAGAGTTTTTTATAAAAAACAGCGGCGAGTTTTTTTATTTTACAACGAAGGCGAGGAAAACGCACTGCGATATAGCTTATCCCGACGGCGCGTATCTTGTTTTCGGAAAGGAAACAAAAGGGCTTCCCGAGTCCCTTTTGGCAAAAAATCCGGACAGGTGCGTCCGTATTCCGATGAGGGACGGCGCGAGAAGCCTTAACCTTTCCAATTCGGTCGCCGTAGCCGTGTATGAGGCGCTGCGGCAGCAAGAATTTCCAAGGCTTACTATAAGAGGAGAGCTGCACGAGCTCAATTGGGACAGCGGGTAAATATATTTTCGCATATTTCCTTAAAGACGGGAGCGGCGTCAGAGGCGCCGGACTCGCCGTTTTCTTTTATTACGGCGACTACATACTTGGGATTGTTATACGGAAAAAAGCCGACGAACCACGAATTCAAAATTTCGGCGTTTCCCATATATCTTCCGGTCTGCGCCGTAGCCGTCTTGCCGCCGCAGAGGAACAGCTCGCTTTTAGCTTTTTGTCCGCTTCCCTGCTCGACGGCGGCGAGCAGTAACCTTCTGAGTATCGCCGAGGTTTCCTCGCTTACCGCTTTTTTAGGCAGGGGCTTTTCCGCCGGCGAGACGATATCGCCGTTTGTGTCGGCCGTTCCCTTATATAACGACGGAGCTAAATACATTCCTCCTCTGACTACCGCCGCGTAACAGGCGGCGAGATGGAGCGGGGTGGCAAACAGAGAGCCTTGACCGAACGCGAAATTCGCGATGGCTGCGTCGCTGTCGAGCTCGGATATGTCGGGCATCGCCGCTTTGTCGGTGAAATAGCCGTCCATAAGCTCAAAGGAGTCCGAAAAACCCAAGGCCTGCGCGTATTCAAGGAGCGTATTTTTTTTGATTTTAGAGGCAAGCTCAATAAAATAGGTGTTGCATGATACGGAAAAGGCTTCCTCCATATTGAGAGTCCCGTGACCGCTGCGGTTGTGGCAGTAAATCGTAATTCCGCTTTTTACGCACGAGCCTGTGCAGTTGTGACTAAAATTTAGAGGAATTCCGCTTTCAATCGCCGCCGCCGCCACTACGAGCTTGAACACGGAGCCTACGCTGTAATTTGATATAGCTCTGTTTACAAAGGGCGAGTTTGCGTCTTCGAGGGCTGCCGCTATGTCGTTGGGGTCAAAATCGGGGACGGAGGCGAGCGCGAGTATTTCACAGCTTTCGGCGTCGAGAACGACAGCCGCGCCCGTAACGTATCCGGCGTTTTTCAGCGCGTCCTCGGTGAGCTTCTGGACAGCAGAGTCAATTGTTAAGACAATCCCCGCCTTTGACGCGTAGTTGCTGTTGCGTACCTCGGCGTCGACGCCTCCGAGTGCGCGTCCGAGAGCGTCGGCGGAATACGCGAGGACAAGCGAGCCGGAGTTCTCAGAAAGAAAGCCGTCATAGCACTTTTCAGCTCCGTAAACGCCCTGTGTTTTATCGGGCGAAAGATAGCCTACGACATGCGGCGCCGTTTGTTTTTCACAGTATCGGTCATACACTTTGAGCACGGCTATATCGGGGCAGGAAGAAAGAGCGCCGCCGTCCTCGGTTATAAACGTGACAAGGGAGCCTTCGCCGAGCTTTTTATAATGAGGCTCGAACTCCTCCTCGCTCAAAGCTGATTTAAGCGCGGCGATAGCGCGCGACGTCGGTAAAACGCACGCGAGGTCGTATGACCGGCTGCCGGTCAAAGGGAGCATATTCCTGTCATATATAACGCCGCGAGTCGTTCCGGCGTCTATGGTCTTCGTGCTGTTTTGCGACGAAGCCGCCGAAAGCCCTTTGCCCGAAATCACATAGAGCCTGACAATCAGAGAAAATACCATAACGCAGAAAAGAGAAAAAGAAATAACGGTTCTTCTACCCATAAGCAACACTCCTTTATAGAAGTATTGTCATCTGAAAGAGTAAAAAAACCGTTTGCCGATAATTTTTTTACAGCCCGACGGCGCGGAGCAGAACAAGCCTCGCGTCCGTTGCATCTGCCGGTATATTTTTACCGTGACCGTGACGGCGTGGAAATTGATTTGCTGATAGAAGATGGCGGCGTTCTCTATCCGATTGAAATCAAAAAACACGCCGACTCCGACAAATCGGATGTGGATGCGTTCAAAATTTTAGACAAAATCAAGAACATCAAGCGCGGCACAGGCGGCGTGGTTTGTCTGTATGACACCCTTTCTACGATTAAAGGCGACGACAAAGCAATACCGATTAATTTGCTGTGATTGTATAAGCATCGTATGACTCTCCGATGCTTAAAGGAAAAGCGCTTGCGTCTGTTTTTATAAAAACGGAGGGACCGCGTATACCGTGGAGTACGCTCTCTCGCGCGGCATCCGCGTAATCAATACCGCGACATAATAAAAAGCCAAGTCAAGCTTGACTTTTTAATTTAATCTGCGACCTGCCATTTTCCATTTATTTAAGGCTGAATTCCCTGTATTTTTCCCTTGTCGCTATGCCGCCCCTTATATGCCGCTCCTCCTTGTTTATATCAAGGACCTCGCGTACCTGTGCGAAGAGCTGCGGGTTTAGGCGTCTGAGCCTTGCCGTCACATCGGCGTGAACCGTAGATTTGCTTATTCCGAATTCCTTTGCCGCGGCTCTGACGGTAGTTTTGTTATTCACTATATATTTTCCTAATTCTATTGCTCTTATGTCAACGTAATCTCTCAAAACAAACCCTCCTTTGTAGCTATCACTAATTTGTATGCTTGAATTAGCCCGGTTATGTTTGCATTAAATTTGTTTTTGGTATTGTGTTTTTTACGGATAATAGGTATAATAATTGCCACCGCCGGGAGCGCGGCTTTTTTGGGAGAACGAAGATGCTTAAAAACCGCAAAGGTCTGAATTTTGAAAGTCAAAAAACGGCTAAAAACAGAAACGGTGTGTTTTTAGCCGTTACGCTCATATGCTTTTCGCTGATACTCGGCGCGCTGTCTTTTCTTATGCTTTTGCGCCATTATGAGTATGATTTAAAAAATATAGTCAGGGAAACACAGAGCGCCCCCTCCTTTGAAACGCAGACCGCGCAAACGCAGGGCGTAACGCTCTTTGGGCAGGCGACTTTTCTGTTCGCCCACACATCCGATGACAAAACAGAAATCAGGAGCGTCTTTTATATTAAGGCAGACCTTGACGGGCGCCAGATTTCAATACTGCCGGTTTCCACGCTTGAGGGCGCATTTGCAGACGGTACGGGAACCGCGCTTCTCAAAAGCTTGTCGGACTTAGGTGAGAAGACCGCGGGCTATAAGGCGGACAGATATATACTGATTACGGATTCGGGGCTTCTTAACGCGCTCAAATATTTGGGGGATTTGCGGTATGAGCAGTCCGAAAAGCTGATATATAAAACCGACGACCTGGTACTCGACATCCCCAAGGGCGAACAGCTTTTATCCCCCGATACGGTTTTAAGGCTGACAAAATACAATTATATCAGATACAAGGGCGACGCCTCGCGTGAAAACGCGAAGGTGCTGACATACGCTATAAACACTTATTTTAATAAGGAGTTTGCCGAAAAATCGGAGTCGTATTTCAGCAATCTGATAAATTATGTGCACAGCGACATCACCGCCGTTGATTTCGCGGCTTCAAGGAGGCTTGCCGAGGCCTTAGCCCGAAGTATGGACAGTGTGAGCGTTACGGTGACGGACAGCCTGCGTCCCGAAGACCCGCATTCGCAAAGTGAAACGGAAGGTGCGCGATGAAAAAAAGGACGGGAGCTTTCCTTTTAACGGCGGTGATAGCGGCAGTTTTTTACTTCTCATACAGTAAAGGCTTCCTTGACGTTTATTTTGACTCGTTCTTACTGAATTCAAGCGAGCTTACCGAATATTCTGTGCCGGAAAGCGGAAAGGGGACGGGGTTTTTCAGGCACGGCTACGAAGAACTCGACGAAACGGGCAAGCAGGCGTATGCGCTTATTTTACAGTCCATAGAGGAGCATCCGGAGAAAATACGCGTTCCAAAGCTTGACAACGGGCAGCTCAACGCTGTTTTCACCGCGCTGTCTTATGACAATCCGGGTATGCTCTGCTTAGGGAGCGACTGTAAGCTTATTAACAGGGGAAGGAAATACTATTTTGTTCCCGCTTATTCTGAAAGCGTTGATATATGCAAGGCGAAAACCTTAAAGCTAAAAGAAGCGACAGAGAAAATAAAAGCGGACTCGCAAAAGTTTAAAGGCGACTACGCGAAAGAAAAATATGTGCACGATTTGCTGATATCAAACTGTGAATACACCTCCGACATAAGCCGTCCGAACGTAAATTCCGCGTACGGCGCGATTGTGCTCAATGAGGCGGCGTGCGAGGGGTATTCGCGCGCGTTTCAGCTTGTACTGTCGCAGCTTGATATCGACGTGCGTCTGGTGACGGGCAAGGCGTTCGACGAAAACGAGGGCGTTATAGGGCATATGTGGAACGCCGTGGTCATAGACGGGAAAAATTATTTTGCAGACCTGACATGGGACGACCCCGTAACGCGCCACAGCATCATAGGCTATTCCTATTTTAACGTGACGGGGGATATGATAAAATCTACTCACACCGACATAAGTCCGGATATCCGGTGCGACTCGCTTGAAAATAATTATTTCGTTCGGGAAAGGCTGTATTTCAGCGACAGCGGCAAGTATTTTAAAAACAGGGTGAAAAGCGCCGTGGGTTATACTTATTCACAGGGCGGAAAATCAGTCGAGCTTCGTTTTTCAAATAAAGACGTGTATGATAAAGCGAAAAACGAAATGATTAACGGCAATTTGATAAGAGAAGCGTTCGAGCTATGCGGTCTGATAAGGAAAAACAGCGGATTTACGGTCAACTATTCCGAAAATATATCCGCTTTGACCTTTCGGCTGTATTTAGAAGCGTAGAAGGGCGGTAATAATATGGATAAAAAGAGGATAGAAAACGCCGTGCGCGAAATTCTGTGCGCCATAGGAGAGGACCCTGACAGAGAAGGGCTTGCCGAGACTCCCGAAAGGGTCGCAAGGATGTATGAGGAAATTTTCGGCGGGCTTTGCGAGGAGCCTAAGGAATATTTAAAGATATTTAATGAGGCGGGCAACGAGGAGATGGTTATAGTCAGGGATATACCGCTCTATTCAATGTGCGAGCATCATCTTCTGCCTTTCGTCGGGAAGGCGCATATAGCCTATATCCCGTCGGGCGGCAGGGTGATAGGACTCTCAAAGCTTGCGAGGATTGTAGGAGCCTTCGCGAAGCGCCCGCAGCTTCAAGAACGGCTGACGGCTCAGGCGGCGGATTTTCTGTATAAGGAGCTGGGCGCGAGAGGCGTTGCGGTAGTCATTGACGCCGAGCATCTTTGTATGACTATGCGAGGAGTGCGCGCGGCGGGCTCTGTTACGCAGACCTCCGCGCTGCGCGGTATTATGAGAAGCGACGCCAAGACGAGAGCGG
>CAZQXZ010000006.1:0-34482 GCA_964597515.1 uncultured Eubacteriales bacterium
AACGTGCCGTCAACTCAACTTTTTGTCGTGTCCATTTTACGGGGTACAGTTTATTCCACAATTTTCCATTTTCAATTCTCAATTTTCCATTTTCGATTTAGTTCACCCCTCATAATCGGGGCAGTTCGGACAGTTAGGACAATTACATTCAACGTGTCCGTCGCCGTAAATCCTGTAACCGGCGGTTTTGGAGTCGTCAAACGGGCAGACCGGAACCTCCGAATAGACAAAAAGAGTTGAAAACAAAACGTTATCAAGATACGACTTTTTAAGATGGTCTGAGGCGTCTTGATTCTCCTTTATTTGATTTTCAGTTTTACCAACCCGCATATTTCCGATAGTCGGAGAATAAGACGAGCTTACAACCCAATACTTTGAACCGCTCGGACCTGAGAGCGTGCCTTCCGTCATACTCATAAGCTTTATTAAAACACCGTTGTCCTCCATGCCGCTCATTACTATCTGCACATTGCCCTCGATGATTACAATCTGATTGTTGCAATCCTTTATTCTTTGATTTTTAATTACAAATAGTACAAGCGGAACAGCCGTGGTAGCAAGCACTCCGATGATTACAACAGCTATCATAAGCTCTACTATCGTAAAAGCTTTTTTAGATTTAAAGTACGCAAACAATACTCTCGGCCTCCCTTTTGGCTACGAACCTTTTATCTGTTAAATTATACTCTTTACAGCGGAATATGTCAACGGAATTCTTCGCGTTAAAGGGAAAGGCACGGCTTGTCAGCCGCGCCTTATCCGCTTAATCAATTTGATTTAACTGTGTTTGCCGTTTGCATCGGCACCGCTGCAAACAACCTTACCTGTTGTCAAAACAACATAAGTAACAGTGTTTGTGAATGGGCAGGTCGGAATGGCGCCGCTTTGAAAATACGTAGAAAATGATACGCTTGTTGCCGAACCGGGGACAACGTTCTCGATTGCTATGGTTGCGGTAAGCGGGACAGAAGCGGCAAGAGAAGTGGTCGTTGTATCCACGCCGACGGAATCCAGCATAAGGGCGTTGACCTGTCCGCCAATGGTCTTCGCGTTAGCGGCGCATGTCTTGTTCTTCGCGTTCGTCGTTACGGCGTTGTAAATCGGAACGGCGACGGCGACAAGGATTGCCATGATGACAACAACAATCATCAATTCGACAAGGGTAAAACCTTTTTTGTTCTTGTTCATAAATTTCATTATGAAACACTCCTTTATAAGTATTAATTATATTTATGACGCGCTACGTCATTAATACCGAAAAAATAGACAACGCACGATACTAATCAAATACTAAAGCGTGAATAATCCGTAACTTGTAATGTTATTTTATCATCAGTTCTCTGATTTGTAAACACTTTTTAAAAAATTCCGCATTTTACACAAATACGGGGTTTAATATTTGTATATTTCTTACATTCCGGCTATCAGGAATCGTGTTCGTCACACGTCACGCGTACATACGAGCTCTCCCCCTGGCTGACCGTGACTACGGTTATTACACCGTCTTTTAAGCAGCAGGAGCTTTGGGGGTCCTGATACTGTAAAACAAGCCAAGCTGCCACATCGGATATTTCCGCACTCGGCGCTCCGCCTCCGACCGCGCGAAACGAGGGCGACCCGTCTTCATTATGTATTTCAAAGTCCGGTATGGTTTTGGGTTCTCCGTCCCGGGAACTCACACCGTTAATATAATGGGTAAGAATATCTGATGTTATTCTGCAGTTTCTATTGCACGTCTTTTTTTGTACATTATCCGTAACCGCAATATATACAGGAACGGCGACCGCCACAAGTATCGCCATTATTACGACCACAATCATCAGTTCGACAAGGGTGAAGCCTTTCTTTTTTGAAAAGCCTCTATCACCGATGCCCATATCAAACAACCCCCTACTATAATATGCAAATACCGGGGAATAATATAACAGTATTCCGTGAATATTCCGTGCATTGACACTATATACTAAAAATATTTATTTGTAAACCCTTTTTATAAATTTTGTAAAAGATCCCTGAGTTTTACAAGAGAGCCTATTTGATTCCCGCTTCTGACAAAAGGCGCCGCCCCAATTAAACGGTTGACAACGCACGGGGAAAGGAAGTATATTATTGTTATATCAGGCAGTTGGGAGATTGATATTGTGCATAAGAAAAGGCTATACGATAATTATCCGATTATATTTTCCGGTATGCTTACGGCGTTTGTGCTGCTTGCCGTATTCGCGCTGAAGGGCTGCTTTGTCTTTGGCGACGCGTCCCTTGCCGCCTCGGACGCGCTCTTGCAGTATTTACCGCTGTTCGGTGAGCTGCGCGACAGGATATTTGAGGGCGGCTTTCTTTACTCGTGGGCTAACGGCCTCGGCTCGAGCTTCTTTATTTCAGGCGTGTACTACTTTTTCAGCCCGCTTACCTTTCTCGCCGTTTTAATCCCGGGGCTTAATATCTTTGACACGTTTGACCTCGCCGTTTTATTAAAGGCCTGTGCGGCGGCGTGCGCCTTTTCATACTATATTCAAAAATCCCTCGGAGGAAAGAGCCTTATGATTATGGCTTTCTCCATAAGCTACGCGCTGTGCGGTTTTTTTACGGCTTACAGCTTTAATATATTATGGTTCGACGCGCTCGTCTTTCTGCCCCTTATCGCTCTCGGGATTGAAAAAATCGTCGGGGAAAAAAGCGGCGTATTATACTGTTGTGCGCTCGGATTGGCTATTATGACCTCCTTTTATACAGGCTTTATGCTTTGCATCTTCTCCGTTCTTTATTTTCTTGTCAGGATATTCGGGAGCGAAGGATTGACTTCGTCACACAATAAAGTTGAAAGTAGCAAGTTGGAAGTTGAAAGTGAAGAGCAGGAAGATGAAGTTGCATGTTGCAAGTTGCAAGTTGCAAGTGATGGGCGGGGCGAAGCCCCGCGCCCCAATGCAGCAGAGGAGACCTCGGGGGAGGAGTATGAAGGGAGGGCGCTGCTTCCTATTCTGCTGAAATTCGGCGGCTATTCGCTGCTCGCCGGAGCGCTTGCCGCCGTAACGCTTTTGCCGCTTTATCGCGCGCTCGGGAATTCGTTTATTAAATTTGCGCAGCAGGACACGTTTCTTTTCGGAATTTCTGATTTTTTAACCGGTCACCTTCTTGGCACAAACTCGGTAAAAGATTACGGAATAACGGAAATACCGCACCCGTTTTTTTACAGCGGCATCACAGCGCTGCTGCTTGCTCCGTTATTTATTTTCATAAAAAAAATAAAGCTGAGCGAAAGGATAGCCTATTCGCTTCTCGCGCTGCTGCTCATTCTCTCGCTTCTTTTCAGTAAAATAAATTTAATCTGGCACGGCATTTCCATCCCCGCAGGTTTTCCTTATAGATTTGTATTTCTTTACACCTTTGTCATACTCGTCATCGCGTACAGGGTCTTTTTGAATATCGACTCTGTAAAGGGCTGGCTTATCGCCGCCCCGGGCGTTCTTTGCGCCGCCGTCTGCGCCGTTTTGACGCTGTCCGCAAACGAGTATTACGATATGAAAAAGGCTTTGATTAATATCGCTTTCGCAACACTTCTATGCGGCGTCTTGCTCGCTTATAAGTATCTTAAAGGAAAAAGAACGGTTATTATCGCCGCGGCGGTTCTTTTAATCGTTTCGGAAATCATTTTTAACACAACTATGAGTATAGGTATCACCCGGGCTGATGAAGCGATAACAATCCTGCGGCAAAAAGAGTCCGTGAGGCTTGCCGTCGCTTCGCTTGAAGACGGCACGCTCCACAGAAGCCAATCGGTTGGCGGCGTTTTTGAAGACGGCCTTGCCGGCAGCCTTTACGGATACAACGGCATTTCGACGTTCAGCTCCCTGAGCGATGAAATACTGACGGGCTCCGTCGGAGGACTCGGTATCCTTCACAACTATCAAAACGCCTTTACTTATAAAAGACAAACGCCCGTGTTTAATTCGTTTTTCGCGATAAAGTATTTATATGACCTCGGCGACGGCGCGGTTGACGAAGAGTATTATACCCCCCTCGGTTCCTATAACGGAGAAAAAGACGAACAGAAGCATTCCGTAAAAGCCTATGAATATAAATATCCGCTGCCCGTCGCCTTCGCGGTAAATAAAACTGTTACAGACTGGCTGGGTAGCTTCCTCAGCGATTTTCTTTCCCAAAACGCACTGTTTGAAAACTCCTGCGGCGTTAAAAACGTGTTCCAAATCGTAAATTCACAGGACTATACGGCAACGGATGCAAAAATCTACTCGATGCCGGAGATGATTAAGTCCGGCGCCGTGCCAGACCCCACAAAGGAGTCTTTCACAAAGGAACAGCTTGACGAATATATGAACGGTCTGTATCAGGTGACATTGGAAAGCCCCGATATGGCCGAGGCAGTCCTTACCTATACAGTGCTTACGGACGAACCTTTATATTTCTTTTATTCATCCGATATTTTTAACAGTCTTACCGTAAGCTTCAACGCACACGAGGAGACATATATTTTTAAAAATGGTTTCAGACCGTATATCATCCCTGTTGAAGGCGCTAAAAAAGGTGATACCTTAACCTTTACCGCGAAGTTTTCAGAATACTCAAAAAAAGCATATCTGGAAGGCGGATACGAAGATATTACCAAGGCGTTTATCTGGCTGAAGCTCTATTCGTTTGACGAGGAAAAGTTTCAAAACGGCTATGAATACCTTAAGGAGGGCGCGCTCGATATAACGGAATTTAAGGACACTTATATAAAAGGCACGCTGACGGCGAAAGAGGAGCAGATGATTTTTACATCCATTCCTTACAGCGAGGGCTGGAGCGCGTATATCGACGGCGAACAGACCGAAGTCATTTGCCCGGAGGACACCCATCTGATTTTGCTTGACGTTGAAGCGGGAGCGCACACCTTAGAACTGAAATACGAGGTGCCGGGGCTGAAATACGGCTTAGCTGTTTCCGCAGGCGCGCTTGTCCTGTTTCTATGCGCGGCGTTTGTCGGGAGCCGCCGCGCCAAAAGCTAAACGTGAAATCGGAAGGGAGCAAAGCGGCTCCGTTTCGCCGCTTTGTTTTTTTTATTTAATGCCTGCTGAACAATTCAAAAACGCAACAACTGCAATACTTTGACCGCGTTTTCGAATTGTTCAGGTGCAAGGTTTTTTGCCAAATTCGGCGAAAAACCTTGCACAATGGATTTGCGGCGTGTGTCCGCAAATTCATTCAGGAGGTCAATCAATGCATCTGAAACGGCAAAACAGTCCGTTTTGCCGTCAAAAGGAGCAAATATTTGCTCTTTTTGCAAATGCGTTTCGCAAAATGCATTTGTTTAGGGAACATTATATACTGTGTTATTGGGAGATAATGATGAAAAGTATTCGCATACTGGTTGCTCTGGCAGTCCTGTTAACTTTTGTTTCGGGATGTACCGTTGTCTCCGACGTGGGAAATATATTCGAAACCTCAAAAGGGCTGAACGCCGGAAATATTGTTTCCGGCCAACTGCCGTCGCAGGGGGATTACTTGCTCCCCGGAGCTTCCGGCAGCGGATTTACGATATTTTTTATAGACGTGGGTCAGGCTGACAGCGCCGTCGTACTGTGCGACGGAGAATCGATGCTTGTTGACGGCGGCAACGTTGCGGACAGCAGCAGGGTTGTTACGGTTTTAAGAAAGCTCGGCGTTGCACAAATAGAAGCCGTGGTATGCACTCACGCCCATGAGGACCACGTCGGCGGTCTCGCGGGACCGCTTAGCGTATTGACCGTTCATTCGGTTTTTGCTCCCAGGGAAGAAGCGCAAACAAAGGCTTACGCGAACTTTTTAAATGCTGTCAAAAAACAGGGTCTTGTTGTACAAAACCCCTCATACGGTGAAAAGATGTACATAGGCTCGGCGCTTGTTACGTTTATTACGCCTGTCGGGAAGGTTGAGAGTAAAAATAATCTTAACAATACGTCGCTTGTGATGAGAATAGAATACGGCGGCACCTCGTTTTTGCTGACGGGCGACGCAGAAAAAATTCTTGAAGACGCTTTAATAGACTCGGGAGCGTCTTTAAGCGCCGATTTGCTCAAGGTTGCGCATCACGGCTCAGAGGCTTCGACCTCTTACAGGTTTCTGCGCGAGGTCATGCCGGATTACGCGGTAATATCGGTAGGAAAGAATAACAGCTACGGGCATCCGGGCGCGGATGTATTAAGCCGCCTTTCGGACGCCGGCGCACAAATCCTTCGCACAGATTTGTCGGGCGACATAGCGGTAACGAGCGACGGGGAAAAATTAAGCGTCCTAACTCACTGATTTTCCGCTCTTTTATTTTTTAGATATAAAAGAATATCCGCAAGTACCATTACGAAATTAATGATATAGAAAATAAGCACATAGTTTATATTGCCGGCCGCTGCCTTCGCAAATATACCGCACGCGTAGCCGAGCAGAATGAAAATAAGGAAGAAAACGCTTTTTCCTTTTGTTGATTTAGCTTTATACGATTTGAAAATCGAAACAGGCCAGGACAGGCCGAAGCAGACTATCATAAGAACCTCAAAAATATCCTTCATAGCAACCTCCGAGAGATATATAGCATAATTCGCCCGTCAATTCAAGATAAATCGGGATAAACGCTTGACAAAATATTTGTTATCGTTTAAACTTACCTCATTAAACAAAACGCTATGACGGAACTATGCGCGGCGGGCGGATTTCAGAGAGCCGGCGGGCGGTGCGAGCCGGCAGACAAGCGCCGAGGCAGTCTCTCTCCCGAGCGGAGCTCCCCAAGGTTTTTACAAATAAGGAGCTACGGTTCAGCGCCGTTATGAGCTTGATTAAGAGCTGACCGCTTTTGCGGTAAGACGGGTGGTACCGCGGTAAACTGTTTATCGTCCCGGAAATTTATCAGAATTTCCGGGTTATTTTTTTAAGGGGTGAGTGTTCTGAAAAATCTGAAAATCGTAGACGCAACGCTTCGCGAAAGCGCGGCAAATCCTGAGTATTCCCTAAGCTTTAAAGAAAAGTTAGAATTCGCCAAGCAGCTTGACAAGCTGAATACCGACGTTATCGAAACGGCTGAAATAAAAGACGAAAAAGCGGATACGCTTTTGATACACACCCTCGCGCTGCTCTTAAAAAACAGCGTGCTGTCCGTAGCGGCGGGTCTGTCGGAGGGCGAGATTGACAGGGCGTGGAAAGCGGTGTCGGTTTCAAAAAAACCGAGGCTCCATATAACGGTTCCCGTGTCGCCGATACAAATGGAATACAAGTGCCAGAAAAAACCGGAGCAGATTTTAGAGATGATAAAATCCCTTACGGCTTACGCTAAAAGGCTTACCTGTGATGTAGAGTTTACCGCGGACGACGCTACCCGCGCCGACAGGGAATTCCTGTACGAGGCGCTTGACGCCGCGATAAAAGGCGGCGCGCGGATAATCAATATCACGGACTGCGCGGGAACATATCTTCCGGACGAATTGGCGCGGTTTATAAGCGACATAAAGGAAAAGGTTCCGGTGCTTTCGGGCGTAAGGCTTTCCGTCCAGTGCAGCGACGAACTGTATATGGCGGCTGCGGGCGTGTTCGCCTGTGTGGGAGAAAGCGTTACGCAGATTAAGACCGCCGTCGGGTCGTCCGTTTTACCCTCTATGGACGTGATATCGGATATCCTGAGAGTAAGAGGCGACTCGCTCGGAGTAACATGCAAGCTAAAAACCACGGAGCTGAAAAACACCCTGCAAAAGCTGCATATGATAGCGAGCACAAAAAGGAGCGCGACGACTCCGTTTGATTTCGGAGTGGGAGAGGTATTCGGCGGCGATTTTGAGCTTGACTCGTCAACCGGCATCACGGCGGCAGGCAAATACATAAAGAAGATGGGTTACGACCTGTCGAAGGATGATTTAGCTAAGGTTTATGACGCTTTCGTCAAAGAGGCGCAAAAAAAGAGTATAGGCAAACAGGAAATGGAAGCGATTATAGCGAGCAACGCGCTTCAGGCGGCGCCGACCTATAAGCTTGAAAGCTATGTTATCAACAGCGGAAATGTTATTACCCCGACAGCACACGTCATACTTGACAAACAGGGCAAACAGGTTCAGGGCTTTTCGCTTGGGGACGGTCCTATTGACGCGGCGTTTCTCGCTGTTGAACAGATTACGGGACGTCATTTCGAGCTTGACGATTTCCAAATTCAATCGGTCACAGAAGGTCGCGAGGCAATGGGCGACGCGCTTGTAAAGCTGCGCTCAAACGGCAGGCTCTACTCCGGCAAGGGCACTTCCACCGATGTAATAGGCGCAAGCGTTCTCGCCTATATCAACGCGCTCAACAAGATTGCGCACGAGGAAAAAATGAACCTTTAACCAAACGGTTTTTCAGGATGAAAGGATGAAAGAAATGAAGCTTTCTTTTTCTACAAACGGTTGGACGGGCTTTTCGTGGCAGGACTATTACACGATGGCAAAGGACCTCGGGTATAAGGGTATAGAAATCCATAATATCGACTCGGATGTTTTCAGCGGCAGGCTTTCACCTTTAAGCAAGAGCAACAGCGCCGCAACACTCAGAGAGCTTGCCGACCTTGAGCTGAAAATAACGTGCCTTGACGCCATGTGCAATATGGGACAGAGGGATTTTCTTGAGGAGAATTGCGAGACGGTAGAGCGTTATATAGAGACGGCTTACAGGACAGGCTGCCCGTATGTCAGACTATACGCGCTCGACACAAAGGGAGTCAGCGAGTTTTGCGATGAAACCGTTGCGGAAGCTCTTTATAAGCTGCTCCCCTTGGCGCAGAAAAGAGGCGTGACCCTGCTTATAGAAACGGCGGGCATCTATTCCGATACGGTAAGACTGGGCAATCTGCTAAATCTGTTCGCCTGTGATAATTTGGCGGCCTTGTGGGACCTGCACCACCCATACAACCTATTTAAGGAGAGTCCCGAGCAGACGGTTACAAACCTTGGGGCGTACATCAAGCACGTCCATATCAAAGACAGCGAGATTGTGCAAGGCAAAAGAACTTACTGCCTGATGGGCGAGGGCGATTTGCCCGTGGAGCAGATGCTGCGCGCGCTTCGCTCTATAAATTATGACGGCTTTATTTCTCTCGAATGGCTTCCTGTATGGCTTCCGGAGATTTCGGACGCCGGTATTGTATTTCCGCATTTTATTAACTATATGAGTCAGTATGACGACGCTTTGAAAGGCTCGGGTAAGCTCTATACAAACAAGGCGGGGACGGGGAAATTCGTCTGGAAAAAAGAAACGCTTATAAAACGCACCTTTTCACAGGTCCTTGACAGGATGGCGGAGGAATTTCCGGACCAGCTTGCGATAAGGTATACCACGCTTGACTATACGAGGACATACGCGCAGTTTCGCGACGATGTGGACGAGTTCGCAAAGAGCCTTATAGCCCTCGGTGTAAAATCGGGTACGCATGTAGCCGTCTGGGCTACGAATATACCCCAGTGGTATATAGCTTTTTGGGCGGCTGTAAAAATCGGCGCCGTGCTTGTCACCGTCAACACCGCGTATAAAATTCACGAGGCGGAATATCTGCTCAGACAGTCGGACACGCACACGCTCGTAATGATAAGCGGCTATCGGGATTCCGACTATGCGGGCATAATCAGCGAGATATGTCCCGAGCTTAAAGAAACCGAACCGAAAGAACCTCTTCACAGCAGGCGCCTTCCGTTTCTACGCAACGTAATTACATGCGGCTTTAAGATGAACGGCTGTATAACGTGGGAGGACGCTGTTGCGGCGGGTGTTTCGGTACCGATAGAAGAAGTGTATAGACGCGCGGCCGCGGTTGACGCGCACGACGTCTGCAATATGCAGTATACGTCGGGTACGACGGGATTTCCCAAAGGCGTTATGCTGACGCACTACAACATCGTAAACAACGGAAAATGCATCGGCGACCGTATGGATTTTTCGACAGCCGACCGCCTGCTAATCCATGTGCCGATGTTTCACTGTTTCGGAATGGTGCTTGCGATGATAGCCGCCATGACGCACGGCTCGACTATACTGCCGCTGCCGTATTTTTCGGCAAAAGCCGCGCTCGCGTGTATCAATCAAGAGCGTGTAACGGCGTGTCACGGCGTGCCGACAATGTTTATAGCCATGCTCGCGCATGAGGCTTTCGATAAGACAGATTTTTCTTATATGCGCACGGGTATAATGGCGGGTAGCCCGTGTCCCGTTTCCGTTATGCAGGATGTTGTGAATAAAATGAATATGTCGGAAATCACAATTGTTTACGGTCAGACCGAGGCTTCGCCCGGCTGTACGATGAGCAAGGCCGACGACCCGTTGGAGGTTCGTGTGGCGACAGTCGGCTCCCCGAAACGGGCGAAACGGTACCCGACGGCGTCAACGGTGAGTTTTTAGCGAGAGGCTACAATATTATGAGGGGTTATTATAAAATGCCTAAGGCTACACAGGCGGCTATCGACAAGAACGGCTGGCTTCACACGGGCGACCTTGCCGCGCGCACGCCGGAGGGCAACTTCCGGATTACGGGCAGGCTCAAGGATATGATTATCCGCGGCGGTGAAAATATATATCCCAAGGAAATAGAGGAATTCCTCTATACACATCCCAAGGTAAGCGACGTCCAGGTAATCGGAGTACCCGACACCAAGTACGGCGAAGAGATTATGGCGTGCATAGTCATAAAGGAAAATGAAACGCTTACGGCGGATGAGGTGCAGGAATATGTCCGCAGTCATATGGCGCATCATAAAATTCCGAAATACGTCGATTTTGTGTCTGAATTCCCGATGAACGCTGCGGGTAAAATACTGAAATATAAGATGCGCGAGTCGGCAATTGAGAAGCTGAAGCTCAGGGACGCCGCCGAAATCGAGACCGCGTAAAGATATGAGGGTTTTAAGCTTCACAGTGCCCGAGGGCTTTGAGAAAAGAAAGCTTTCCGTATTTCTTCGCGAGAAGCACGGCTTTTCCGCGCGGATTATACAGACATTAAGGCATACGGACAGAGGGTTGCTGAAAAACGGGCTGCCGGCAAGAACGATTGATAAAGTTTGCAAAGGCGATGTGATAACGGTAAATCTGCCGGAGAACTCAGCGGCGCCCGAGCTTTTTGATTTCCCGCTTGACATTATTTATGAGGACGAGGACATTCTTGTAATTAATAAACCGGCAGGGATGTCAATGCATCCGACATACAACCATAAAAATCATACGCTCGCCAACGCCGCCGCCTCGTACCTGCAACGCCGGGGAAAGGGCGGCTCCTGCGTAAGGTCTATAGGCAGGCTTGATAAGGGTACGTCGGGCGTTGCTGTTTTGGCTCTCAATATATACGCGGCGTCGGGTATGAACGGAAAACTGACAAAGGAATACCTCGCCGTCGCCGGCGGACACCTTTATGGGGAGGGGGTTATTGACGCGCCGATTTTCAGGCCGTTTCCGGATAAGACAATAAGGGCGATAGGTCAGGGCGCGAGGGCGGTAACGCGCTGGAAGGCACAAAAGCAAGCCGGCGGCTTCACTCTTGTTAGGGTTTTTCCCGAAACGGGCAGAACGCATCAGATAAGGGTTCATTTCGCCCATATCGGTATGCCGCTCGTGGGAGACGATATGTACGGCGGCGCGAAAAGCGACAAGATAAAGCGCCCCGCGCTGCACTGTGAAAGGGTGCGGCTTACCCACAGTGTGACAGGGCAGAGGATGACTTTTTACGCCTCGCCGCCCGAGGACTTCAAAACGCTTATCTGAAAAATATTACCCTGCGAATATACAGATGTATATTCACAGGGCATTTTTCATCAATGTCAGTAATTTTGTCAATGTAAAGTCAGTTACTTGTCACCATAATTCGTTATTAGAATATTATATTGGAAATATGTCGAAAAAAGCTAAAGTTATAAACATTATGAACACAGTTGTGAACAGGCGCAAGTAAAAAGCTTTACAACAAAAACAGTCGATATATGTATAATTTTGTAAACAAATGCGCCGTAAACGCGTGTATACATATTGACAAAAGTTAAACAAAGCTATTCAATGCCGATTTCCATAGGTATCCTGCCTTGAAACATAACTACGCAGGAGAAACCCGCCTCGCGCGCCATCGCGTAAGCGGTATTGATATCCGACCCGATTTGATGAGCGTAGTGCGCGTCTGAGCCTGCCGATATAAATTTACCGCCGAGCTGCTTGAACCGTTTTATAACGTCAATTTCCGGCGAGGTTTTATTTATCCGCTGGCGCAGACCGCCCGTATTTATCTCAATGGCAATATTTTTTTCGGCGCACAGACGCAGCAGCTCGTCCGTTTTTTTCTTATAATTGTTGATATCCTCCATTATGCCCGCCACGGAGTAAAAGTAGCGGAAAGGATAGGTCATATGCGCGAGTATATCAAAATTTCCCCATTCGGTCATCGCTATCAGCTCGTCGAGATACTCGTCGAAAACAGCGTGTATATCGCAGCCGTCGAAGCTTTTTGTATAATAAAAATCCTCATTGCCGCGCAGGTTATGGACGGAGCCTATCACGGTATCGTATTTTTGCGCGGAAAGGACTGTGTCGGCGAGCGCCGCGTCATAATGCGGCTGGGCTAATTCTATGCCGTGCAGAACCAGAAGGCTGCCTAAAAACGCGCTTTTCGCCTTTGCGGTTTCAAAAAAACTCTGCCTTACGCGCCTGTCATATCCGTCCTTACAGAAAACGTCAATTTCGCAGTGGTCGGTAAAAGCGATGGCGCGCAAGCTTTTAGCTACCGCGGTCTCGCACATAAACATTACCGAATGATGACCGTCCGGCGAGTTGTCGGAATGGACGTGGGAGTCAATAATGCGCTGATAATCCATATAAATTACTCCTTAAAAAGCTTTCAAAAAATCATAGCACAAAAGCGCCTTTATGTCTATACTTGACTTGCGGGCGCGGGCGGTTGTATAATAAATAAGTCAGGGGCGTGGTTTTATGAAAAAGGAGAAAACAGTCAGAGCCAACGCGAAGATAAACCTGTTTCTCGATATACTCGGCACGCTTGAAAACGGGTATCACAGCCTGTATACCGTTATGCAGTCGGTGGATTTACACGATACCGTCCGCGTATCGCCGGACAGCTTGCGAAAAATAAAGGTTTCCTGCAACGGCGGCTCTTTACCTTGCGATAAACGCAATACGGCATATAAGGCGGCGGCATTATTTTTTGAGCATACGGGAATAACGGGCGGAGCGGATATTTATATAGAAAAACGTATACCGGTACGCGCGGGGCTTGCGGGCGGCAGCGCCGACGCGGCGGCCGTGCTTTTTGCCTTAAACGAGCTTACGGGCGTGAATATGCAGATATCAGAGCTTTGCGAGATAGGCGTAAAAATTGGCGCGGACGTGCCCTTTTGCCTTGTCGGAGGGACTGCGCTCTCACAGGACATAGGCGGGGTACTCTCGCCCTTGCCGCCTATGCCCGACTGCGCGATAGTGCTCGCGAAGCCCGCGCAAAGCGTTTCTACCGAGGAGGCTTACGGCGCATACGACGCCGCGTGGTGGATTAAGCACCCCAAGAATACGCTGATGCTTAATGCCGTCGTGAGACGTGACCTTGACGGTATAGCGCTTTACTGTGAAAACGTGTTCGAGCAGGTAATAGACGTTCCCAAAAGGTCGGATATAAAGTATATTATGCGCGAAGCGGGCGCGGCGGCTGCCTGTATGAGCGGCTCGGGTTCCGCCGTTTTCGGACTGTTTAAGGACATAAGGGACGCCCAAAAGTGCGCGGCGGCCTTAAAATCCGTCGTTTTCGAGGTGTTTGTTACCAGACCGCATAAAAACGGGGTATATTTTGAATAAAGAATAAAAATAGCGTCCATAATCTGTTTATCCGGATTATGGACGCTATTTTTATGTAAAAAGGATGGAAAATAATGGAGGAAATCAAATACTCGCTTTTGCTGCGCGCTCTTATATGCGCGCTTGCTTTAACCGCGGCTTTTTCGCTCGTTTCGTTCTCCGCCGCGGCAACCGAAGTACGCGCCGGCTGCGTAAGACTTCACATACTCGCGAATTCAGACAGCGATGAAGACCAGGAGCTTAAAATGAAGGTGCGCGACGCGCTTTTAAGCGGCGGTGAAAGGCTTTTTTCGGCAACCGCGTCGGCAAACGAGGCGCGGGCTGAACTCGAAAAGTCGAAGGATAAGCTCAAAGCGGCGGCGCGGGAGGTTATCGCCGGCGAGGGGTATCAGTATGATACGGACATATATATATGCGACGAATATTTTACGACGAGGAGCTACGGCGATTATACTTTGCCCGCGGGCAGGTACAGCGCCGTTAAGGTTGTTATCGGAGAGGGAAAAGGGCGCAACTGGTGGTGCGTGATATTTCCGCCGCTGTGTCTGCCAGGCTTCTGTGAAACAGAGCCCGAAGCCTACCTGACCGAAAACGGCTCCAAACTCATACAGGAGAAGCCTGAGCTGGAGCCGCGATTTATGATAGTGGAGTGGTTTGAAAAGCTTTGCGATAAAATAGGTTAGTCTGCAACGGTCGTTTCAACAAGACTCGTATAAATTACCGTGGTTTCGGTTAAATCTGTAACATCCTCGGGAGCGGGAGCCTCTGTGGAGACAGGCTCGGACGCGCCCGTTTCAATAGAGGTTATCTCGCTCGCCTGCTCTGTTGCGGACAACTCGGTTTCGCTTAGAGCCTCTGTTGTCGGCTCAGGTTTATTAGGTCTTGGCGTATATTCCTTCGGGAACTCATATTTTGTAAAATCTATTTGCGACAGCTTTGTTTCCTGCGTCCTGTCAAACGAATAAACTAAATTATTTGAGAAGGCAAACAGCAGGTTCCCTATATAAGTGGAGCGTATAATCTGGGTATAATCGCTATTTTGAATAAAATACTTTGAGGCCTTGCTAAAAGCTTTATTCCGGGTATCAATTTTAAGACCTATAACGCCCGCGGTGTATATGTTTCTGCCGTTTGTGTAGATATAATCATAAACCTCAATCGGGAAGTAGAAAACATTTTCCTTGTCGTCATAACAAATGGCCTTATGGTCGTAATAAGCCGTAGAATAAGCGTACTGCGAAGAGGTGGCGTTGCCGAACACAGCCTTGTCAACCTCCTTGGGCTTTGACGGGTCGCTCACGTCAAACAGAGAAACCTTCAAGCTGCCGTTTTGCCCCTGTTCTGTTCCGTCAACACCTATTCCCGCAAGGAGCGTGGAGGTTATGGGATGCAGGTACGATGAAAATCCTGTGATTTTCAGCTCGCCTAAAATTTTAGGAGCAGAGGCGTTCGTAAGGTCTATAACGAACAGCGGGTCGGTTTGCAGGAATGTGACGACGTAGCCCCTGCCGCCCACAAATCTGACAGACTTTATACTTTCACCGGGTGCGATATCTTTTATTATTCCAACCTGTTCGAGAGTATCGGCAGAAAGGACATAAACAAAGTTATTCGCTTTATCAAAATTGCCGGTTGTGGTAGCAATCCTTAAATGCCCGTCATACTCGTCGATGGAAAACTGATTGAGAACGGAGCCGCTGACAGCTTTATTAGCCTTGTAAATAACGTTGCCTTTTGTTATATCAAACGAGTAAATACTCGTATCAACAGAGGAGGAATTGGAGAAAAACCCAATCTCTATACCGTATTTTACTGACGCATGGGCAAAATCCGTGTTCCATTCGCCGTTTGTAACGTACAGCTTGTTCGTTGTGCAGTAAACATTTTCGCCGGCGCCGAGTATTGCGGCTGTGGCAGGGGCAAAGTCAGGCTTATCAAGGTCAATATTGCTCACAACAAGGTATGACGGAGAGGCGGCGTCTTCCATAACGCAGATATTGTCAACAGGTATTCTTGCCGTATCATTAAATACTACGCCCGTTTCGGGGATACAGTAGTCTTTGATTGAGCCGGAATTGCCGTACACCGTGACGTAATGGTTCGTAATAAGGATAAGGGAATTTTCAATAAGACGCGTTGAAATATGACCCCCGTTTTGATAAAAACGGCGCAGCTCAACAGGTTTTTGCCTGTTTGTTATATCAAAGGAAACAACGAGCGTAGAGCTTACATAATCCTTGTTATTAACATCGTAAACGGCGTGAAGTCTGTTACCCTTTACATACATATTAACAATGCTTTGCGCCCCTACGCCACTGTCTATTTCCGCCGTAATTATGCTCATAACCTGCATCTCGCCGTTATCTAAGGGCTTAATAATTGCGATATCACTTTTTGCCAGAGGGTTATAGCCCGGTGCTATTTCAACATTCTTTCCGCCGCCCTCATCGTATGCGAGGTCATATCCGTATTCGTTGCTCCTTACCGCCATATAGATATAGGTACCGTCATTTTTGATAATATCCGCTTCATTAACTCCCGCTACCTGCTCGTTTGTTTTGCCGTAGCTTTCATCATCGCGGGTGCCGCCCGCCGCCATATCATTTGTGCCGTCGCCGCCTAACGAGCTTTCAGGCAGGGCTTCATCGGCTGTTGCTTTAGAGCCGGCGTTAAACTTAACGGTCTTTTCCCAGAAGCTCGGTCTCGTTGCTTTTTGATACTGTACAAAGAGGTTTTCAAGCTGCTCATAGCTTTCGGGGGAGCGCGGAACCTCAACCTTGCCGGAAAGGTTTTTTACAGGGGTTACGGGCGTTTGTATGCCGCTGTTTTGCCACGGTTTTGAGTGTATAAGCACTCCGAATACTATCGCAAGCACTGCGGCAAAGGCGGTCATACGTTTGTAAATCGCTGTTTTGGAAACTGTTTTAAGGGGCTTTTGGTCTGCTAAAAGCTCCTTTATGGTTTCTGTTGAGAGACTTTCGGGGAGAGACAGCTCCTCTGTTTTTTTCAGTTCTTCGTTTATTCTGCCAAGTTCCTTATCATCCATAACAAATCACCTTTCTAAACCGTTAGTAATGTTTTGAGCTTTTCAAGAGAGCGTTTCAGCTTCGTGCGTACAGTCGCTGCGGGAATTTTGAAAATCTGCGCGATTTCATGGCTCTTAAAACCGCCTATAACTGAGAGAAGTACAATCTGACCGTCAGGGGGAGGAAGGTTCTTTATCGCTTGAGAGAGTTCGAGAGCCGTACCCGCCTGAGACGGCGCGCCGCCCTTTATAAAGAAATATTCGTCGTCGGGCAGGCAGTCGGGGGATTTTTCGCGGCTTCGGAGAATGTCTTTGCAGCGGTTTGAGAGAATTTTAAAAAGCCATGACTTGAAAGCCTCGTTTTTTTCGAGAGAGTTTATTTTATGAAACGCCGTCAGCACCGTATCCTGAACGGCATCCTCGGCGTCGTGAGGGGAGTTTAACAGATACGACGCGTATCTGTACATATCATCCGCGTAAAAGGAGTAGAGCTGTGCGAACGCTTCGCCGTTCCCGTTTTTGGCGAGCTTTACGAGCATCGTGCAGTCTGCCATAGTTATCCCCCGTTTCTTCTCTCGCGTATTAGACGCGCGAGGAAGCGTTTTTGTTTCAATGATAGCACAGAAATTTATAAAAGTAAATTTACAAATGAAAAGAATAATTGCCAAAAAGCGAGATCTGTGTTATACTGTCACATATCCAGCTAAAAGGAAAGAAGATTTATTTATGTCGTTACTGTCTAAAATATTCGGGGATTATTCCTCAAAGGAAATAAAAAGAATTAACCATATAAAGGACAAGGTTTTGGCGCTTGAGGACGAATACGCCGCGCTTTCGGACGCCGCGCTTCAGGCGAAAACGCCTTATTTGAAAGAGCGGCTCACAAACGGCGAAACGCTTGACGATATCCTGCCCGAAGCGTTTGCCGCTTGCCGCGAGGCGGCGTTTCGTGTTTTGAATATGAAGCATTATCCCGTGCAGGTGCAGGGCGGCATCATCCTTCATCAGGGAAGGATTGCCGAGATGAAGACGGGCGAGGGAAAAACGCTCGTCGCGACATTGCCCGCGTACTTAAACGCCTTGACGGGCGAGGGCGTGCATATCGTGACGGTAAACGACTATCTCGCGAAGCGCGACTCGGAGTGGATGGGCAAGATTTACCGGTTTTTAGGGCTTTCTGTCGGGCTGATTATCCATGAAAAGGACAATCACGAGAGGCAGGAGGCTTACGCTTGCGATATCACCTTCGGTACAAACAACGAGATGGGCTTTGATTATCTGCGTGACAATATGGTGATGTATGCCGCGCAGAGGGTACAGAGAGGTCACTCGTTCGCTATTGTCGACGAGGTGGACTCAATTTTGGTTGACGAGGCGCGTACTCCGCTTATTATATCGGGCGTCGGCGAGGCCTCGACCGAGTTGTACAAGTTCGCCGACACCTTCACAAGAACCTTAAGGATGATTAAGGTCAAGGAGCTTGACGACAAGATGAACGCCGAGGATGTAGTGGAGTCGGACGGCGATTACCTTGTGGACGAAAAAGCGGGGACGGCGACGCTTACGAAAAGCGGTATTCAGAAAGCGGAAAAGTTTTTTAATCTGCAAAACCTTATGGACGCCGAGAATATGACCATTCAGCACCACATCAACCAGGCGCTCAAGGCGCACGGCGTAATGAAGCGTGATATCGACTATGTCGTCAAGGACGGTGAAGTGCTGATAGTAGACGAGTTCACGGGCAGGATTATGCTCGGCAGAAGGTATAACGAGGGGCTTCATCAAGCTATTGAAGCGAAGGAAAATGTAAAAGTCGCGAGAGAGAGCAAGACGCTCGCGACTATTACCTTCCAGAACTATTTCAGGCTTTACGGGAAACTGTCCGGTATGACGGGTACGGCGATGACGGAGAGTCAGGAGTTTCAGGAGATTTACTCGCTCGACGTCGTGGAGATCCCCACGAACAAGCCGATGATAAGAAAAGACGAAAACGACGTCCTTTACAAGACACAGGCGTCAAAATACAACGCGATTATCGAACATATTAAAAGCTGCAACGAAAAAGGTCAGCCCGTTCTTGTCGGTACCGTCAACATAGAAAAGAACGAGAAGCTTTCCTCCTTACTCAAAAGAAGCGGCATTAAACACGAGGTCTTAAACGCGAAGTTCCATGAGAAGGAAGCGGAGATAATAGCGCAGGCGGGCAAGTTCGGAGCCGTTACCATCGCCACGAATATGGCTGGGCGCGGTACGGATATTATCCTCGGCGGCAACCCAGAATTTATGGCGAAATCCGAGATGCGCAAAACAGGCATTTCCGACGAGCTGATAACGGAAGCGACGGGCTATGCCGAAACGTCCGACCCCGAAATTTTAAGCGCAAGGGAAACATTCAAGGCGCTTGAGAGCAAACACAGAGCCGAAACGCAAAGAGAAGCCGAAGCGGTTAAGGCCGCGGGCGGACTTTGCATCATCGGCACGGAACGCCACGAGTCAAGGCGCATTGACAACCAGCTCAGGGGGCGCGCGGGACGTCAAGGCGACCCCGGAGAGAGCCGCTTCTATCTATCGGCGGAGGACGATCTGCTGCGCCTTTTCGCGGGAGACAGGTTTTATACCACGCTCGATATGTTTAAAAGCGTCGGCGAAATGCCTATTGAGGCGAAGATGTTTACAAGCACCATAGAGAGCGCGCAGAAGAAGGTGGAGGGCAATAACTTCGCAATTCGCCGCAACATATTAAAGTATGATGATGTTATGAATAAACAAAGAGAGGTTATATACGGTCAGCGCAACAAGGTTCTTGACGGCTCGGATATAAGCGAAACAATAAAGAAGATGATAGGCGACACGATAACCGAAGCGGTTGATTTCTACTGCCCGAATTCCTTGAAGCCGGATGAGCGCAACAAGGCGGGGCTTATCAATAAATATTCGTGGCTCGTAAACAAGGAGCAAATCGAGCCGCTTCAAGGCAACGACGAAATAACCGACGTTCTTCTTGAGCGCGCTTTCGGGCTTTACGACGAGAGGCGCGGTATTTTCGGCGACGAGCTGATGAGCGAGCTTGAGAGAAAGGCTCTGCTTCAGAATGTGGACATCCGCTGGATGAGCCATATTGACGCGATGGACGAGCTGAAGAAGGGCATCAGCCTTCGCGCGTACGGACAGAAGGACCCGGTTATAGCGTTCAGGGAAGAGAGCTTCGATATGTTCGACGAGATGACAAACGAGATACGCGAGGGCACCGTAGACTTTGTCCTCAAGGCGAGAATTCGCACCGAGGAGGACGTAAAGAGGGAGCAGCAGGCGAAAATAACGGCGACCTCCGGCGCGGGCGACGGTACGGCTGATAAAAAAGCGCCGGTCAAAAAGGGTCAAAAAACAGGAAGAAACGAGCCTTGCCCGTGCGGCAGCGGCAAAAAGTACAAGCACTGCTGCCTTGCTAAGGACGAAGCGGCGGATATTAAAAAATAACCGGCCGCGCCGATATGCGCTTGCCGGTTATACGACGCGTCTTATTCTGACAAACGGCTTTACGGTATCGCGAAGCTGTTTGTCGGATTGACTTTCTGCACCTTATGAAGCGTCTGATAATTGCTGTCGTGGAAATTTCGCGCGCCGCCGAACGCCGTGCGGCTGAGTACTAAAATGCCGTCCTTATCAAAAACAAACGCGGGATATTGAAACGCCACCTTATTCATATCGAATTCGCTGTAATCGAGTACATCCTTACAGAGAGTCCAGTTCAGCAAATCGGACGAGGTGTACAACGAAAGAATGTTGCGCTTTGGCGGGCGGTTGCCGACCGCGTAGTAAACGCCGTCTTTGGTCTGTATCTCAAACTTTGTGTGCGCCAAAGGAAACCCCAGCGTCCTGTAAAACTCAAAGCCCATTTCGGGTCTGTTTATATCAGCCTTGTAGAGTACCGCCATGTTCATATCAAATCGGAGAAAGTTTATAAGCGTACCGTCGGGAGCGATGACAAGGTTTCCCTCAATCGGGCGGTTCCTTTTTGGATTTAATTTACGGACGCTCTCGTCAAGGGACAGGAACGGGGAGAGCGTCCAGCTGTCCGTATCAAGCAAATCTGCGTCCTCCTTAGCGAAAAGGAGGGCGCTTTTAAATTCATTTTTGCCGTGGCAGCCGTACTCGACGGCGGTTAAGAGCAACCCGTTTTCATTTAAGAATATGGTGGGGGCGCGGTGAAAGCCCTTTTCGTCAGGGTCAGAGGAGCCTCTCGCTATCACGGTGGGCTGCGACCACGTTTCGCCTTCGTCAAGGCTCCTGCCTATAAGCAAATCGCCGTATTCGGTGGACGTGCCGAAGATATAAAGGGCGTTTCTATGCCAAAAAAGCTTGCCCCAGAAAAGCGGGAACAGCTCGCACAGGTACGAAAAGCTTTCGCCGCCGTCGTCTGACTTCATAAGGATTGTAAGGTTCTGCGGCGCGTGATGCTCATAAACGTCCATCGAGGTGATTATTTTGCCGGAAGAAAGCAAAACAATTGACGGTGAACAGAGACAGCTTCCGGAAAAGGAATAAATATCGTCCTTTGGGTGAAGATAATTTACGACGGTGCCCGGAACACAGGACGTCCTCGCGCGCCGGCGCGCACTTTCGCCGTTTTCCGATTTTATAAAAAGCTCATAATCAGTGTCTTTTTTGAGTCCCGAAATCGCGAAGCGACCGCCGGAATATTGTTCAGACCGCCAGCCGCCTCTTTTGTATGCGCGCAGCAGCACCGTACCCTCACATGCGCCTAAAACTTCGCCGCTAACGGAGGTTTCGTCCGGTTTTAGGCTGCAAATGTGGAGCGTTTTCGCGTTTTCTCGCTTATCGTAGGGAATGTACGGTTTGTAATGCCAATCGGGCGCCGTTTTCATTCTAACGCTCCTCAAAGAACATCGCGCCCGACATCGCGCCGATGAACGGGGGCAGCTCCATATTTTTCTGAGCGGGAATTATTTTGCCTATATACAGATTGTAGCCGAATTTTATTACGGGGTTTAAAACATGCCTTACGTCGGCGCGTACAAAGCCCGCTTTTTTTACGGGCAGCTTTACGCAAAAATCACTCGTTTTTTTCGCGGTATGACGGAATATTTCGCCCGTTTGGTTATAAACGATTAAGTCGTGTCCCCTTTTCAGCCGTTTCACGCTAACTGTTACCTCCGTATCGCCGGAGAGCTTCACGGTATCGCCGACAACGCTTTCGCCGCACCTAATCTCTATCATAGTTCCTCCCGCTTTTGAGGTTATGGTCGTATGACCGGCGACAATGTTTTTAAGTATATCCTCCGGCGTGTTTTCGTCGCAAAGCACATAGGTGACGGGGTTCGCCAAAAGGTTTGTGACATAATAATCCCTGTGGTAATCGCTCCCGCCGACAATCGGCGTCTTATGACCCTTAGCAAGCATTTCGTGCCACCAGTCTGTACAGACTAAGTTATCATAGTGCATTGGGGCGTTCCAGACCTCTAAAACGTCGAACTGCGAGATATCCTTTTCCCATCTCCATGGGCAAAGCACACAAAGCGGGTGGTTCATACAGACGACCGCACCGCGCCTTTTCGCCTCGTTTTTCTTTTCAATCCACTGCTCGTATGTATCGCACTTAAAGTCGTCAACGGCGTCTTTTACGCCCCACAGATTAGTGTGCCCGCCATAATCATAGGTCATTTCGGTACCGTATATCAGAGTCAAGCCGGGGACGTCCGGCAAAGGGTCCTTGCAGTTTGTGTTGTGGTCGGTAATCATCAGAAAGTCGAGCTTATTCTTCTTCGCTTTTTCAATAAGCTGCTGCAGCGTTAAATTTCCGTCCGAAGCGACGGTGTGAGAGTGAGTAACCCCCGCGAACCATTTTTTAGCCATTGTTGTCCCTCCCGAAATAATGGTAATGAATATATTTTAGCACATATTGTGCGTGTTAGCAATAAACAGGCTCTTTTTTGCGTGTCACAAATAATTAAAGCAAACTTAAACTAAATTATAAAATCATTTTGCGCTAATTTATAAAATAGATTGCCGCTAAATATTAAAAATAACTTGCGCTAATTATTAAAATGCGTATAAAACGGTTTACCTATCTTACCTGACGCGGCGGATGCTTGAAGGATTAGAACAAAATAGTTTAAATATTTATTTTAGAAAAAATTAACTCTAATAAAACCGCGAATAAAACTCACAATATGAATGCAAACGCAAAATATTTAAACGTTAGGAGTGTAACAGGAATGGCAAACAACAAGGCTTTGGTACCTCAGGCTCGTGAGGCGCTCGATAAGTTCAAGATGGAAGCCGCTAACGAAGTTGGCGTAACGCTTAAGCAGGGTTACAACGGTGACCTTACATCTAAGCAGGCAGGTTCTGTCGGCGGTCAGATGGTTAAAAAGATGATTCAGTCTTATGAAAACGGAATGAAATAACTTCAAACAAACGCTCCCCGGTCAGCTATAAAAGCTTGCCGGGGAGATTTTAATAAATCATACGCTCAGCAGTCCGGCGTCTAAAACGAACTGGGAGCCTGTCGCGTAGCGGGCTTTGTCGCTCGCGAGGTAATTTACGAGATGCGCGACGTCCTCGGACTCTATCCACGGGACGGGCAGCAGGTTGCCCGCGCTGCGCTCGGCGATTTCAAGGGGAGTCGCGCCCTCCAAAGCGGCGAGTCCGTCGTTCATCGGCGTATTGACTCCGGTGGGATGGATGCTGACGACCCGGATGTTATAGGGAGCAAGCTCGATAGCCCATGCCTTTGTAAGTCCGGTCAAGCCCCATTTTGAGGCGGCGTAGTGTGAAAGCCTGTTTCCTCCGCGAAGTCCCATCACCGAGGAATTGTTAATTATGACGCCGCTTTTTGCCTTTTTCATATAGGGAACGACACGTCTCGCCACGTTAAACGGTCCTTTAAGGTTGATATCTATCATAGCGTTCCATTCCTCGTCCGTCATTTTATCAATTTCAGCATATGCGCAAATTCCGGCGTTGTTGAAAAGTATGTCAATTTTACCGAAAGCAGCGACGGCTTCTTCCACAGCCGCCGTTACGGCTTGGTCGTCACGGACGTCGCCCGCGAAAACTACGGCGTGTCTTCCTAAATCCTCTATCTCTTTTTTTAGAGAGCGCAATTCCTCGCCGGTGCCGAAATCGTATGAGGGGTATTCAATTTTTTTGCCGACGTCGAAGGCGGCTATGTCCGCTCCCTCCTTGGCGAGCGACAGAGCGACGGCGCGCCCCTGACCGTGCGCGGCTCCGGTTATAAAAGCAGCTTTGTTTTCAAAATCAGGCATTTTTTATTCCTTCCTTTTTATAAACGATTATTAGTCATTTTTTTTGGTATATTCATAAAGAATTTCGTCAAGAGGAACCTTTGCAACCGTATTAAACAGGTTTGTCGCGTACATAATGCCCGCGAAGGATATAAGCAGAACGATTTGCTGCGTGCTGAAACGCTTTTTCAGCTCGTCATAGATGCCGTCGGGTATTTCGTGAGGGTTTTGGCATATGCTTTTACCAAAATCCATAAGAAGCTTTTCAACCTCCGAAAGCGCCGGATTGTCGGGGTCGTCGCCCGAATCAATGAGGATTTTTCGAAAAAAGGTCGAGCAGATCAGGCAGTGATTGCCCGATGAAATGGCATAGGAAAAAAGCGACAGCGCCCGCTCGCCTATAATCGGTACGATAAGGTCCTTTAACGTGTACCACTCCATATAGGCGTGAAACGCGGGTACGCTGTGCAGCAGAGTGCGCTTCATATTAGTGATTTTGCCGTGCTTCTTTATCTGCTCGTCATATTCCTTTTTTACAAGTTCGTCGGCCGTTTCATATTCGGTCAAAGGTAAATAACACATAAAAACACTCCCTTAGATTTGTACAATACTATTTTAGTTTAAAAATCGATTTTGTCAACAATATTGACACAGGCGGAAAATCTTAATATTATTATTATTGTGTTACTTAAATTTTTTGACTGTGAGGGAATAAAGGGTATGCTTTTGCCAAAGCTTTTATTATGTCTTTCAATAGCGCTTGAATTTCTTTTCGTCCCGTTATACCTTAAAGCCGTGAAGCCGGGCAGAAGCCGTAAAACGCTTATGCTGAAAATGACGTGCGCAGCCCTTTTTTTGTGCTGCGGCATACTGTCCGCTCTTATATCGGGGAGCCTTACATCCTTTTCAAAGCTGATACTCGCCGGGCTTGTTTTCGGCTGGGTCGGAGATTTTTTTCTGCATGTCAGCGAAAAAAGCATATGCCTGCTGACGGGACTGATAAGCTTTTTAACGGGGCACCTGCTTTATATCGGCGCTTTTTCCAACGCGATAAGCGGTTATTTTCCCGACGCAAGTTTTTTTGATACCGTTGAAACAGCCGTTTTTATTATTTTTTTCGCGGCAGTGACCGTATTCGCGTTTCGAAAACGCCGCACTCTTGACAGGGCGTTCGTTCCGGTAACGCTTTACGGCGCGATACTTGTATTAACGTTTGTCAAAGCCTGCTCCTTATGTATCCGTCTTCTTTCGGTTTACGGCTCTGAAAAAGCGATTATATGCGCGATTGTTCTTATCGGAGTCACGCTTTTTGTCATATCCGACGTTTTTCTCGCCGTAAAAGTGTTTTTCGGCAAAAAAGAGTCGCATCTCCTTACGTCGCTGAACATTATTACATATTTCGCCGCGCAGCATCTTTTGGCTTTGACAATCCTGGATATTTAAAAAAACGGATTGCAGACCTCTTATGTTTATGATATCATAATATATCAGAATAATTTCAAGCGGTGAAAGTGATGTTAATAAATCCCGAGATATTCGATATAAAACCGGACAGCGACGCTACCGCCGGTTTTAATAATATGTTTAACGCTCTGAAAGAGAACGTCGCGAAAAAAAAGGTGGCTCTCCAAAAAGGCGTCTATTACTTTTCGGGTGAAAACGCCGTAAAGCGCAGGCTTTACATTACGAATACCATAGGGGAGGATGAGTATAAGGGCTGTGAGGAAAAGAACATACATACAATCGCGCTCAATCTTGAAAATCTGAAGGACGTTGAAATCGACGGTCAGGGCTCGACCTTTCTTCTTGACGGAAGATTTACAAATATCGTAATTAATTCGTGCGAAAATATCACGATAAAAAATATAAATATAGAAACATACAAGCCCGACATTCATAAGCTTACGGTTATAAAGGCGTCGCCGTTCTACGCGACCTTTAAGATAGACGGGGACAGCGCCTACACCGAGGAAAAAGGCAGATATTACTGGTACGGAACCGATTATAAAACGGATTTTTTAAAGCACCGTATGACGGGCTGGTGGACGCCCACCGCTAAACCGGATAACTTAAATCACCTTGTCAGGAACGGCTCGCATCCGTTTAAGGGTTCTGTTTCCTTAAAAGAAATCGCGCCGAGAGTTTTCAAAGTACGGTACATAAGCCCCGTAAAACTCCAAGAGGGTCAGGTCTTTTACATTTTTTCCGTAAAGAGGAGGAATGTCGGGATTTTCGCGCAGAACACGAAAAACCTTGTAATCAAGAACGTGGCGCAAAGGCATAACAGCTCGCTCGCATTCGTAGCTCAGAACTGCGAGGACATTTTGCTTGACGGGGTGGATTTTTCGCCCAAAAAGGACAGCGAGGTGGATTTTACATCCGCCGCGGACTTTATTCAGGTATGCATGTGCCGCGGAAAGGTTAAGGTTACAAAATCTAACTTTGACGCTGCGGGCGACGATACCGCGAATATACACGGCTTTAATTTCAGGATTTCACATATAGATAAAAACAGGATAAACGTGAAATTCTGCCATGCGCAAAGCTACGGCTACGAATGTCTTCGCGAGGGCGACGAAATAGCGTTTATAGACCATAAAACCCTTTTGGATAAGGGCGGGGCGCGTATTATATCCTCGAGTATGCCCGATTTGTATACGCATGAGCTGATTTTAGATACCGAAGACATTCCGGTAAAAGCCGGCGACTGTATTGAGAATATTTCGGCGTGTCCCGACTTTGAGTTTTCGGGTAACACCGTAAACCGGATTGTAACGCGCGGACTGCTCGTCACAACAAGGGGCAAGGTGCTGATTGAAGGCAACAGGTTTTTGAATACGGGTGAAAACGGAATACTGATTGCGGACGACGCGTCAAGCTGGTTCGAAAGCGGTCCCGTAAGGGACGTGACCGTAAGGAACAACGCGTTTATGAACTGTGACGGAAACGCGATACTTATCCGTCCCGAGAACAAGGAGTACGCGGGAGCCGTTCACGAAAACATCCTTATCGAGAACAATCTGTTCTGCGTGGGAAGCGGGCGCGCTTATAATATTAAAAATACGAAAAACGTGATTATAAGGAACAATATGTATATGAACGTTCCCGAAAATGACGGCTGGGCTGTGTTTGAGAATGTGGAAGAGCTGGGTTTTGAGGATAAGCCGGATATGCGGGCTAAAGCCCGCAATGAACAGTGAACAGTGAACAGTGAACAGTGAACAGTGAACAATTTTGGGCTGCTTCGCCCGCGCCCGATTAAATAAGGGAGGAAACGAATATGCGTGCGGTTATTACTGTAATAGGCAAGGACGCGGTGGGAATTTTGGCGTCAGTGTCCGCTAAGTGCGCGGAAAACAATATCAACGTGCTTGAGGTTACGCAGTCGATTTTGCAGGATTTATTCGCTATGATAATGCTTGTGGATATAAGCGAAAGCGCGGCGGAGTTTACGAAATTTGCCGACGAGCTGACGGCTCTGGGCGTTACTAAAAAGCTTTCGATACATGCGATGCACGAGGACATTTTTAACGCTATGCACACAATTTAGCCTTACGGGGGACTCTTATGATAAGCGCGAAGGACATACTTGAAACCATAACGATGATACAGGACGAAAATCTCGACGTGCGGACGGTGACGATGGGGATTTCGCTTTTTGACTGCTGCGGCGGGGATATAAACACGCTGTGCGGCAAGATTTACGATAAAATAACAAGGAGCGCAAAAAACCTTGTTCCCGTGGCGGGGCAGATGGAAAAGGAATACGGAATACCGATTATAAACAAGAGGATATCGGTGACGCCGATATCCCTTATTCTTGCCTCATGCGCGGGAGGAGAGACGGACGCCGTCAAAATGGCGCTGACGCTTGAAAAAGCGGCGAACGAGTGCGGGGTCAATTTTCTCGGCGGTTTTTCCGCGCTCGTCCACAAGGGGTTTTCGGCGGGCGACAGGGAGCTTATCGCCGCCGTTCCCGAAGCGTTGAGCGTTACACAGCGCGTTTGTTCGAGCGTGAATATAGGCTCGACACGGGCGGGCATCAATATGGACGCCGTTCGGATTATGGGCGAAACCGTATTGGAGGCCGCGAAAAGGACGGCGGATAAAAACTGCATAGGAGCGGCGAAGCTTGTGGTGTTCTGCAACGCTCCGGAGGATAATCCGTTTATGGCGGGCGCGTTCCACGGGGTGGGAGAGCCGGAGCGCGTCATTAACGTCGGCGTCTCGGGTCCGGGGGTCGTGCGCGCCGCCCTGTCAAAGGCGCCTAAGGATATGGATTTATCGGGCGTCGCCGAGCTTATCAAGAAAACGGCGTTCAAGATTACGCGTATGGGGCAGCTCGTCGCTTCCGAGGCGTCCGCAAGGCTCGGCGTGCCCTTCGGCATAGTAGACCTTTCGCTTGCCCCGACTCCTGCCGTCGGCGATTCTGTCGCGCATATCTTAGAGGAAATGGGGCTTGAAACCTGCGGTACGCACGGGACTACCGCGGCTCTCGCGCTTCTTAACGACGCCGTTAAAAAAGGCGGCGTTATGGCGTCCTCCCATGTCGGCGGGCTGTCGGGAGCCTTTATTCCCGTAAGCGAGGACGCGGGCATGATAAACGCCGTGAGAAAGGGCGCGCTTTCAATCGAAAAGCTTGAGGCGATGACGGCGGTCTGCTCCGTGGGGCTTGATATGATAGTCATCCCGGGCGATACCGCGCCCGAAACGATTTCGGCAATCATTGCGGACGAAGCGGCGATTGGTATGGTAAACTCAAAAACCACCGCCGTAAGGGTTATTCCCGCCATAGGCAAGCAAACAGGCGATACTCTTGAATTCGGCGGACTGCTCGGAAGCGGTCCCGTTATGCCTGTTAGCAATTTATCGTCTCAAATATTCGTGAATAGAGGCGGCAGAATTCCTGCGCCTTTGCAAAGTCTTAAAAATTGAGGTGAGGCTATGAATGTTGCGTTTGCGGGTTTTCGTCACGGTCATATATTTTCCGCGCTTAAATACATAAGAAAGCTTTCGGGCGTTAATATAACCGCCTCGTGGGAAACCGACGCTTCCTCGGTTGAGCAAGCGAAGCGCCACGGTATAGATATCACGCACGGCGATTATGACGAAATGCTTGGCGTAAAGGATATCGACATCATTGTTATGGGCGACTTTTACGCCGCGAGAGGCGAAAAAACTATAAAAGCGTTAAAGTCGGGCAGGCACGTCTATACGGACAAACCTGTCTGCACGTCCCTTCGCGAGCTGAATGAAATCGAAAGGCTCGTAAAAGAAAAAAATCTGTGCGTCGGCTGTATTCTTGACCTGCGCTGCTCGGGGGCAGCCCGCGCCGCGAAAAACGCGGTTGAGAGCGGCAAACTCGGCGAAATTCATAACGTATCCTTTGGCGGTCAGCACGCATTAAACTATGGCACGCGTCCTAATTGGTATTTTGAAAAGGGCAAGCACGGCGGGACTATAAACGATATAGCGGTTCACGGCATTGATTTGATAAGATATATTACGGGCAAGGGCGTAAAAGAGGTGGTGGCGGCGAGGTGTTGGAACGCCTATGCCAAAGAAAAGCCTGATTTTTCGGACTCGGCGCAGCTTTTAGCGGTGCTTGACGGAGAAACGGGGCTTATCGCCGACGTTTCGTACTCTATGCCCTATCCCTTGTCTTACGGCGCGCCTCAAAGCTGGCGGTTTACGTTCTGGGGTGAAAACGGCGTTATGGAATTCAATGCCGGAGAAGACTGTGTGAGTTTAATTCTTAAAAACTCCGAAAAATCGGAAAAAATCACAGCAGAACCTTTGACAATCAACCCTTTTGAAGATTTTTTAAGCGAAATAAACGGTTCGCCTACTGCGCTTTGTACGGTTGAAATAATAAAAGCGTCAAGAGATACGCTGATAATTCAGGAAAACAGCATATAAACGGACTTTTGCCGGGAAAAAGACAAAGAGATAGGGAAAACCGGTTAAAGATATGCCCTTGCAGAACTTTCAGTACGGCAAGGGCATTGGTTTTGCGTAAAAATTACGGCGGGAATTATTCTGATAAATTGTTCTTTTGCAAAACGGCTTTTAAGTAATCGCGGCCAAAAATGAGGCGGCTCTCCATCTCTTGTAAATAAGGGGTTTTTTCATATTCGTCAATAGACGGCATTTCGCCGCTGTCAAGCTTCTTTTGGGTTTCCCACGCAAGCTTCACAAACTGACCAAGCTCATATGCGGTTAAATCGGGGTTTTTTTCAATCCAGTCTTTATCATAAATATTCGCGGTAAAAAGCCACTTGTGGTCTTCTATTGACAAGGGCAAATCGGGGCAGTATTCGCCTAATATGGGGAGTATTTTATCAAAATCGACGTTTCCGGCTCCGGGCGGCTTTCCTTGTCTTACAATGCCTTCGTCACAAAAAGCGACAATTGCGTCTTTTGTATGCGTTAAGTGTGTGTATGGCGCGACGCGCCGCGCGGCAAGAACCGGATCCTCGGCGTTAACAAGCGTGTTAGCCGTGTCAAGACACACGCCGGTCAAATGCTCTCCGGTGCTTTGTATCACCTTTAATATATCAAAGGTGGTTTCAATGTGCGTTTCAATATTCACGCGTGAGCCGAAACGCTCCAAAGTTGGCCGCAGGCGGTTAATCATCTGTATCGCCGCGTCTATGTGGCGGTTCCAGGGCACCGCGTGCTCATACCGCTCATTACCGCCGTTTATATAGGTGTGAAGCTCATGCCAATTACCTGCGGCGGCAGCGGCTATCTCCTCTTCGAGACGGATTTTTAAAGCGTCAAAGCCGCCGTCAAAAATATATGGATTGATGCAGGTAAGCGATACGTGCGTGTAAAGATTCTGCTCATCGGCGTAAGCGCGTAAAGCACGCAGCTCGCCGTGGTCAAGCGCCGTGCAAAGCGAGCGGATATTGCCGAATTGAACGCCTTCAAACCCCAGACTCTTAATGTAATCAAGCTGTTTATAGGGGGAGAGATCAAGCTCCCGAATGGTGAATACATCAACGCCTATTCTCATATGAAACTCCTTTTTTATTATTTATAGGGACGCTCTTCCCAGCGCACCCTGTCTTTTATCGGCAGGTCTACCGTGCGGTCAGAGGCTTGCGCGATATATGCCGCCTCTGCGGCTTCTACTGTTTTGATGGCGTCGGCGCCGTCTGTTAAAATATTAGCCTGTTCGCCGCGGGCGGCTTTTATAAATTCTTCAATGCATTTAATATGACCGGAGTCGATATGCTCATGCTCAACTTTTACAAAGCCTTTTTCACCGCTTTCAAAGGTAAAGGAAACATCGTCCGAAACATATGCCTCTCTTTGCGCGGCGGGGATGCGCGGTTTTACAAAAGTACCGTTTTCGTATCCCGACATAAAATAGGCCTCTCCCCGTGTGCCGTTGACATGAATAAACTCATACCAAAGCTTATGCGCGGGCGCGTCGTTTGATTGCGTGTACCAGTTGATAGATAAAAGCGCCAACGCCCCCGAGTCCATCTTCGCGCTGATTGTACCGATGCACTCGCCCTCCATTCTGCCCGGCTCTGTCGCCGTCATACAGTTGACCCGGCTTATCTCGCCGCCCATCCAGCGCAAAGCGTCAATCTGATGTGTCAGACAGCTCATTATAGCGCCTCCGCCAATCATATCCTTATGGCGCACCCAGGCATCGGGCGGGAAGATAACATCCTGGTTGTGCTCAAGCTTCCAAAAAAGAATATCACCTAAAACGCCAGTTTCTATAACCTTTTTTAAAGCGATCCAATGACCCGCGTAACGGCGGTCATGGCAGACAACGAGGCGTACTCCCGACTGATTGCACGCCTCAATCATTCTTTCACATTCCCAAGAGTTTCGAGCCATCACTTTTTCCACAAGGACATGCCAACCGCGTTTTGACGCTCTTATTGCGGCGTCCATATGCAAATGGTGCGGCAGGATAATATCAACCGCGTCGATATTATCAAGCTCATATAGGTCTTCATAATTCTTGCATATTGGCAACTCGGGATTTTTAAGCAGGTTTCTCACGCGTTCGTGGCGGGTTTCATCGGGCTCCGCCACCGCCGCCACTTCGCAAAAATCAGACATACTGAGAAAACCGGGAGCGTGCTGGTCTAAGATGCCGCCGCCTCCCATAATAACTACCCTTAATTTCCTGTTCATTATAAACCCCCGTTATTATAATTGGAATGAAATTCAAATAAAGCCGCCGCTGAATTCGCGAGTTGTATATTTTATGATACACTGATAACATATTAGCAGTTATACAGCCGATGTCAACCGCTAAAAAAACCAAAGAACGATTGACAAACGTTTAATTTGAGAGTAATATACATATATATTTAAAATGCGTTGACGGAGAAGTGCGTACTTAAATAGTAAAGAGAGCCGGCGGTTGCTGCAAGCCGGTGTATGTGAGTACAAGTCACCATCACTCCCGAGCAGAGCCTGTGAACATTTTAGTAATTGGCTACGGAAACGCACCGTTATCAGGCGTAGGATTTCTAAGAATTCTAAAGAGACCCCTTACGGGTAAACAGGGTGGTACCGCGGTAAATTTGTTTATCGTCCCTCAGAGCAGTTGTAATGCTTTGAGGGATTTTTTAATGCGAAAGGAGAAGCGTTATGAAAATCAGGATTGAGAAAACTAAAAATCCCAAGGCTAAACCCTTAAAAGGTGAGCCGCTGGGATTTGGGAAGGTTTTTACAGACCATATGTTCATAATGGATTACGATAAGGAGAAGGGCTGGAACGGCGCGAGGATAGTCCCGTTTCAAAACCTTGAACTCTCTCCGGCGTGTATGGTGTTCCATTACGGGCAGGAGATGTTCGAGGGATTAAAGGCGTATAAAGGAGCGGACGGCGGCGTTTATTTATTCAGACCTGAAATGAATGCGAAAAGAACAAACAGCTCTAACAGAAGGCTTGTAATTCCTGAGCTTCCCGAGGAGTATTTCGTAGAGGCGGTTAAAGCCGTTGTCAACACGGACAGGGACTGGATACCGACAAAGTCCGGTACATCACTTTACATACGCCCGTTCATCATAGCGACGGACTCTTTCCTCGGCGTCGCGCCGTCAAAGACATATAAATTTATGATTATCCTTTCTCCAAGCGGAGCATATTACGAAAGTGGGCTTGCGCCTGTCGGTATATGGATTGAGGATGAATACGTCAGAGCCGTCAAAGGCGGAATGGGCCATATCAAGACCGGCGGCAACTACGCGGCGAGCCTTATAGCGCAGGACAAGGCGCACGGCGAGGGCTTCTCCCAGGTGCTGTGGCTTGACGGCGTAGAGCGTAAATATATAGAGGAAGTCGGCGCGATGAACATATTCTTCAAAATCGCCGGTAAGGTGGTAACGCCGATGCTTTGCGGCTCAATCCTTCCGGGTATTACCCGCGACTCGGCGATAGCGCTTTGCAAGGATTGGGGGATAACCGTCGAGGAACGCAGGATATCCTTAGACGAGCTCTTGGGCGCTCAAAAGGACGGCACGCTCGAGGAGGTTTTCGGAACGGGTACGGCGGCAGTCATTTCCCCCGTCGGAAAACTGCGCTTCGGCGATGAGGTTATGACCGTGAAGGACGGCTCGATAGGAGAGCTTTCGCAAAGGCTTTACGACACGATTACGGGTATTCAGGCGGGCGCGCTTGACGATAAATTCGGTTGGAGAGTCAGGGTCTGATGGATACAAAAAGGGTAACGCTTTTCGCGGGGCATTACGGCAGCGGCAAGACAAATGTCGCCATAAATTATGCCCTATTTTTAAGAAAGAGCTTCGCGCGCGTTTCAATAGCCGACCTTGATATCGTCAATCCGTATTTCAGGACGAAGGACAGCGAGAATGTTCTGAAAGAAAACGCGGTAAGTCTTATCTCGTCAAAATACGCGGGTTCAAACGTGGATTTTCCGGCGCTTCCCGCCGAGGCGTATTCGATTATAGACGACCTTGGTGTTCGGGCGGTAATCGACGTCGGCGGGGACGACAGGGGAGCCTTGGCGCTCGGGCGCTATACCGAAAAAATCATAGCCGAAGGGGATTACGAAATGCTTTTCGTAATCAACAAATACCGCCCTCTGACAAAGGACGCGAAAAGCGCGGCACAGATAAAAGAGGAAATTGTGAGGGCTTGCTCATTGCCGTTCACGGCTATTGTAAACAACTCGAACATCGGCGGGGAAACTACACGGAAAAGCGTGATTTCATCCTTGGAATACGCGCGGGAGGTTTCAAAGCTCACGGGTCTGCCCATAAAAATGACGTCGGTCAGGCACGATCTTGCAAAAGAACTGAAAGATGAGATAGAGAATCTGTTTCCCATAGATATATATGTTAAGCAAAGCTGGCAGAGAGATTAGGGGGAAGATA